>JACRLT010000044.1 GCA_016235185.1 Candidatus Omnitrophota bacterium | reverse complement strand
TTGACGAACAAGCAAAAATCATAACACTGCGCGATCAATTAGGCCATGCCGCTATCAAAGAACGGAATATTAAATCAAGAACGCCTAAGAAAACCAATGCCCTTTAATAACCGAATTTACAGGAAAAAAAAGACTTGATCAGCGGTTTAGTATCGGTATCTATTTAGGTTTATTACATCTTAAGTTCTTATATATCTTCTCCGCAATCGGGACAAAACGCTTATAAAGTTCTTCGTGCGCCTTTGCCTTGGGCAGGACACCAAAGATCCTTGCCCCTGTCAGGCTCTTTATGATACGCGGGTTGTCCTCCAATATCTTTGCATCGCAGCTTTTCAGATTATTGAAAACAACCCCCAAGGCTTTGATCTTCCTTGATCTTAATGCCTCCAGTGCCAAAAGAACCTGGTTAATACCCCCCAGCCTGTTTTCTGCAACGAGCAGGACAGGCAGGCCCAGGTCTTTGGCAACATCTATCAGGAGATGTTTAGGATCAATAGGCACAAGGACCCCTCCGGCGCCTTCCACAACAACAAAATCAAAACTGGAGGACAACGCACCAAAAGACTTTTTTATCCTGTTACAACGAATGGACTTATGCTCCAGGCGCGATGCCAGGTGCGGAGACGAGGCCAAGCTAAACACGTATGGCGCTACAGCGTCTTGGTAATCGCGGATATCATCCCTGTCCTTACCCATCATCTTTAAGTGAAAATCAATATCTTGCGAAATGCCCTGGCTGCTTCCGGTCTCAACCCACTTCTGCGTTATCACACGCAGGCCTTTTTGCGAGAGATACCTTGCCAGGCATCCAGCCACGACGGTCTTGCCAACCCCGGTATCAGTGCCAGCTACAAATATAGCTCTCATAGCCCCTCACACCTGCAAAAAAATATCTGATGCGTTGCCTGAATACTCCCGAATCTGCTCTTGTAATCCTTTTCTAATTCCCTCAAAAGCTGTACGCCAAAAAAATTCTTTGAATTCATACCTGCTGTACCGGTATGCCTGATCTTTCCCAATAAGCTGACGAGATCAGGAAACTTTTCGCAATACCTTATCTCGTCTATCTCGACGTTCTCAAAATTCCTTTCCAAGATAGCCGTTAGTTTTTCCTTTGTGGTGAATTGCGCGGCTACTACGGATGAGTCTTTAAAAAAACTTTTTAGAATACTGTCGAGCTCCCAAAATGTCTTAGGACCGAAAATAGAGAACGAAAGAAATCCGCCGGGTTCAAGTTTATTTTTATACTTTACGAGTGTCTTTTCCAGGGACCCAAACCACTGGAAAGAAGCGTTGGAAGTTATAAGGCCGAATTTTCCATCAGGCAAGATATCCTCTGCATCCGCCACCACAAACTCTATCGATCCGTCATTTAATTTACTCTTGGCTACTTTTATCATTTCCGGGGAAATATCAACTGCCTTCAAAGCCGTTTTATCAAATTTCTCCCTCAATAGATGCGTATAGATGCCGGTGCCGCAGCCAATCTCAAGGATATTATGGGATCCGTTCTTTGGTGTGCGGCTAAGGAGCTCAAAAGCAGCCAGCCTCTGGATATCGGCATATTCATCATAAAGATGGGCGGCCTTTGAAAAATTCCTTATGACGCTTTTCTTATCCATTTAAAAATACCATGTGGCCGGCTTTGGGCACGGCGATAAAACGCGCGGACGGAACATCTTTGGCGATCTCCGATGCCTCCTGAAACGGCGCTATCTTGTCCTCGACGCCGTGAAAGATGCTGACATCTTTAATGCCCTTGAAGTCCTTCGGCTCGATGGAGACCTTTGAAAGATGGTCAAGGCCTTTAAGGAGATCTTCAAGCCGTATCTCATCCAGATAAGTCTTCAAAAGGTGCTCCTTAAACCAAAGCCGGACCTCTTCTCCATCGGTAAAACAATCTGCGTAAAACCTGCGCAAAAAAGCGGCCCTGTTCTTTTTGACCCTGATTCTTGCCCCTTCGATCTCTTCTGCTCTATAACGCTTCCTGATACCGGCCAAAAAAAGTTCGTCGGTCTTTTTGGGAAATGCAAGGGCAAAGTCTTTGGCCAAGAACCCTCCCAAAGAGTGCCCAAAGATAGCGACCTTTTCGAGCGCTCTTTCTTCCAAGGCCTGCGATAAATCTTCTATAAAACAAGATGGGCAGGTCTTCGACACAAGCAGATAATTATAGTCCAGTTCGAGGCCGGAAAAGATACGATAGTCCGTAGCCCATCCAGAAACCAGGACAAGGGTCTTTTTAAACCCCCTGTCCAAAAGCTTAAATGTCGAGTGTCCTTGTGTCATCGATCAGTTTCTGTATGATCTCTTTGTTGTGGTGTATGGTAAACGAAAATCTCAAGCGCGCCTGGCCTTTCGGCACGGTCGGAGGCCTTATTGCCAATACCCAGTGGCCTTTATTCCGAAGTTTTTCTGCGGCGCAAAGGGCCTTAAAATTATCTCCGATAACAACAGGCACGATCTGGGAAGAGCCTTTTGTAGAGACGCCAATTTTTCCCAGCCCATCGCGAAAATACGACGCTGCCTCCAGAAGTTCTTTGCGGCGCCACGGCTCGTCTTTTACAACCTCAAGAGCAGCCAGATCGCCTGCAATAACCGCAGGCGGCAAAGCCGTAGAATAGATAAAACTGCGGCAGGTATTTACCAGATATTCAACGACCTCTTTTGACGCGGCAAGGTAGGCGCCAAACCCGCCCAGCGCCTTACTGAACGTGCCCATGATGAGTTCAACCTTATCCGCAAGCCCAAACTTCTCGACAATTCCGGCGCCGTTTTCTCCAAAGATCCCAGTGGCATGCGCCTCATCCACCATAAGGATGCAATCATATTTTTCTTTTAAACCCACTAATTCTCTCAAAGGCGGCTCGTCGCCATCCATGCTGAAAATAGTCTCCGTCACGATAAGGCATTTTTTGAAATTTTTTCGATTGGCCCCCAACAGGGTTTCCAGATGCGCTATATCGTTATGCTGGAACCGAAAAAGACGCGCTCCGGACAAAAGGATTCCGTCGATGATGCTGGCGTGGGAAAGGCGGTCAGAGAAGACAGCGTCGCCGCGTCCCAAAAGGGCGCTTATGATACCGGCATTTGCCTGGTATCCTGAATTAAAAACCAGAGCCGCCTCTTTATTCTTGAATTGCGCTATCTTTTCCTCTAGCTGGTGGCAGAGTTCCGAATCTCCTGTCATAAGGCGCGAACCTGAACTGCCGGACCCAAACTGCTCTATCGATTTCATCGCTGCCTCTTTAATGCGTGGATGGCCCGATAAGCCCAGGTAATCGTTGGAAGAAAAATCCAGATACTGGCTTGCGCCTATGACGATGCGCCCGTCACGACGCGAAGTCGCGGGCTTAAGCGTCCTTAAAATCCCCTCTTCTTCTCTTTTTTTTAAAAAATCAGTCAGCCCTGCCATAGCCTCTTTACTTCCTCAACGAGTTTTAAATCTTCTTCCGGCATCCTTCCCTTTATGGTGAGATATCCGCCGATAAGCATCCCGTTTGCGCCTGCCATAAAGGCCAATGCCTGAAAATCTTTTAAGACCGATTCACGGCCCGCTGCAATTTTTATGATCTTGTCTTTTAAAATTATCCTAAAAATCGCAAAAGTCTTTATGGCCTCTTGACATGAAAGCTTTGCCTGGCTCTCCATAGGCGTTCCTTTGATAGCCACAAGGATATTAAGTGGAACTGAATCTACATCCAGGTCTTTTAAGCACAAGGCCATATCTATCCTGTCCTCCATCGTCTCGCCTAAACCTATGATGCCTCCGCTGCAAACCTCTAACCCCGATTTTTTTGCGGCCTTGATAGTCGTGACCCTGTCCTGGAAAGTATGCGTGGTGACTATGTTAGGAAAATATCTCTGCGAGGTCTCAATATTATGGTGATAGCGGCCAAGGCCGGCTTCTTTTAACAGCTTGAGATTACCTTCGGACATCTTGCCCAGGGATGCGCACATTTTTATCCCAACCTTCTTAGTTATCTCTGAAACAGCGTCAGCTATGATCTTTATCTCGTCTTCGGACAATGTATTGCCGCTGGTTACAATATCGAACCTATGGGCGCCGATCTCTTTGGCGCGACGGGCGGCATCAAGCATCTCTTCCCTTTTCTTTAAGGGATATGTTGAGACGTCGGTGGCGTGATGGCTGGACTGGGCGCAGAATTTGCAATTTTGGGCGCATGAGCCGGATTTGGCATTCATGATGCTGCACAATTCAATGGTGCTGCCGACGCAATCCTGCCTTATCTTGTTAGCCATTGCGACAAGTTCGGGCAGGGATAACCGCAGAAGTGAGTCTATTTCTTGCCTGTTCATTGTCAACTATTTTAGAATAACAGGTTAACTATTGCAACAACTTCTTTCCCCTAACAAAAATAAGGAAACTGTTTCCAAGCTAATCGGAAGACTGTTTACGAACTTATCGGGAGACTGGGATAAAAAATGAAGACGGTGTTAGCGGCAGTAGGTAATGTCGCCTATAATGGTCGCCACCAAGGTTAGACCAATCGTAGGCGATACGTCCATAAGGCATAAAAAACCCGAACTCACGAAAAGCTCAAGGCCAGTAAAACACATGATCTCGCTGGATAGTAATATTTTTTAAAAATCCGCTATTAAATAATCCTTAAGAACGCCACGCTTATATAGAAACAAAAAATTTAAGCAATTTTCAACGAAAACTTTAAAGTATTCAATACATTCACAACGGTCGAAAGCCGGGGGTCTGCATGTTCAGAAAGCGCCCGGTATAGATTTTCCCTATTAAGCCCCGTCTTCCTTGATAGCTTGCTGAAACCACCATGCACGCGCGCCGCTACAGAAAGTGCCGCAAGAAATGCTTTTTCATCACCGTCTTTTTGATACTCTTCAAGAGCTACTTGAATATAACTTTTTAATTCTTGCGGGTGTTTTTTATAATGCTCTATTTGCACTTCATCAAACATCCTAAATTTTTTTTTGTTCATGATAATCCCTCCAATAATCTAACGCCTTCTTTATATCTTTGTATTGCGAACTTTTGTCTCCGCCGATAAGCAATACTACCAGCATATCTGCGTCTTCTCCGCAGTAAAGCCTATACCCTTTACCGAAATCCAAACGTAATTCGATAATCCCATGAAAACGTTTATGGTCTCCATAATTGCCTTGTCTGATCCTGTCTATGCGTGTTTCAATGCGATGCCGCATGATTTTATCACGCAAAGAAAATAACCAATCGGAGAAAGGTTCTTTGTTGCCAGGGGTTTTATAGACTACGACTATCTTTTCCGTCATCAGTTATAAGTGTAGCTTATAAGCTACATATAGTCAAGGGTATTTTTAGCCTTGATGGAGCCCGCCCGGACTAAAGCCTGGGGTTCCTTCAGCGGAATACTTGAAGCGGCCACAACCATCCGCGCCCTAAAGGGCGCGGTTTTAGGCCGCAAAAGTATAAAATCACCCAACAGAATAATTTTAAAGCGCGCTCTATGAGCACCCGTGATTCGAATAGTGTCTAAACTATCTACCCCACTTTCCCGAACAAATAGGAAACAGTTTCACGAACAGATTGGAAACTGTTTCCTTCGTTGATTGTATTTTTTGGTGGTGTGATTTACCAGCAGTCCGCCAGCGCTTTAATGGAGGACGTCGCCGGCCATGACTTTTTGTACCGTGCCGAAATCCGTGCGGATAAGGAGGCCGCCGTCGGTATCTATATCCATGGCCTCCCCTTCAAGGTGCGTCTTTTGGTATGCTATCCTGACCCTTTTGCCCAGTGTCAGGCTGTAATGGCGCCACTTATCGATCACTTGCGCGCTTCCCTGGCTCTGGAAAAGCAGGTAATTCGCCTCTATCTTGTGCAGCAACTCCTGAAGCAGGCCAACACGGCTCACATCTTCTTTCTTCTGATCTTTCAAAGAAGTGGCATGCAGGCCCTCTATCTTCTTATCATGATTGACATTTAATCCTATGCCGATATTTACGAAACGGGTAACATCCATTTCTGCGTTGAGTTCCGTAAGTATCCCACCCACCTTTTTATTATGGATAAAGATATCATTGGGCCATTTTATCTGGGCGTCTATCCCGGTAAGATCTTTTATGGCCTCGCACACACTAACTCCGGCCAAAAGCGTCAAAAGCGGCGCGGCAAGAGGCGATATCTTCGGCCGCAATATTATTGATACATATATCCCTTTATATTTAGGGGACAGCCAGCTGCGGCCTAACCTGCCCCGGCCTTTTGTCTGCGACTCCGCTACCACTATTGCGCCTTCAGGCGCGCCGTTCATCCCCAATTCCATGGCCATATTCATCGTCGAGGAAACGCAATCAAAATAATGTATCTTTTTCCCCAAAAATTTTGTACGGAGGTGCGCCTGGATCTCTGCGGGATAAAGCCTGTCAGGAGAAGAAATAAGCCTGTACCCTAAATGCGGCACAGCGACAATATCATAGCCTGCATCCTTTAATTCCTGGATATGTTTCCACAAGGCCTGGCGGCTTATGTCCAGGCGCTGGCTCATATAGTCACCGGAGACATATTCCTGTTTTTTCTTCAAAAAATCGAGGATCTTCTCTTGCATGGAATAATAGGTAAGCCTTATCCTTCGTAAAGGGGAGACATTGAACGCAGCTTCGCAACGATATTCGGAAAGACATCCAAGAAGCGGTCTACTTGTGCCTCTTTTGTGAAACGGCCGAGTGTCAGCCTTATAGACCCATGGCATAGCTCATGTGGCCTGCCTATGGAAAGCAGGACATGCGAAGGCTCAAGGTCGCCTGATGTGCAGGCAGAGCCGGTGGACGCGGCAATACCCTGCATGTCTAAATTCAACAGCATAGACTCGCCTTCGATATATTCGATAGAAAAATTTACATTATTCGGAAGCCTCTGCGTCGGATGGCCGTTTAAATAAACGCGCTTAATGCGTTTTGGTATTTCTGTTATCAGCTTATCGCGCAAACGCACCTGGACTTTTGCCTCGGCATCCATCTCCTGACTGCAGATATCAATGGCTTTCCCTAAACCGACAATACCCGGGACGTTTTCAGTTGATGCGCGCCTGTGCCTCTCCTGGCCGCCTCCGCGCAAATAAGGCTGGATACGCGTGCCTTTTCTCACGTAAAGGCACCCAACACCTTTGGGGCCGTAGAATTTATGCGCTGACAAAGACAAAAGGTCTACGTTCAGCTCATTGACATTGACCGGTATATGGCCTACGGTCTGTACAGCATCCGTGTGAAAATAAACGCCTTTTTCTTTTGCGATATCGGCGATCTGCCGGATAGGCTGTATGGTGCCTATTTCATTATTGGCGTGCATTACCGAAACAAGGACGGTCTTATCCGTAAGAGCGTTCTTGATATCTTCGGGAGAAATAGAGCCGTTGGCATCCGGCTTGACGTATGTGACCTGGAACCCATGCTTTTCAAGAAAATCAGCCGGTTCTAAAATGGCGTGATGTTCGATTGCCGTGGTGACAACATGGTTGCCTCTGACAGTATTGCCCCAGAGAATACCAAAAAGGGCGAAATTATCCGACTCTGTGCCGCCGGATGTAAAAATGATCTCATCCTCGCGAGCGCCTAAGAAAGATGCGACCTTAGAACGCGTATCCTCTATTGTCTTTTTTGCCTCCTGGCCGAAATAATGGATGCTGGAAGGATTGCCGAACTTCTCGCTAAAATAAGGCTTCATCGCCTCAACCACCGACGGGTCGCAAGGCGTTGTTGCCGCATAATCAAAATATATTCTTTCCATGTCTCACCTCTTACCGAGGTCCGACCTCGACATTCGGGGCCGAGGTCGGACCTCGAATAACTGCTCTCTAAATATTAGCGTATAAAATACCTAATAATATGGATATTATACTGATGAGCCCAAGATAAATAAAGAGGATTTTGGAACCGAACTCCTTGCGCAATACAAGAATAGTACCATAGCTGGTCACAGGCCCTGCGAGCAAAAACACCATGCCGGCACCAACGTTCATCCCCTGTTTCATGAAAGCATCTGTCAGTGGTACCGTAGCTGTGGAACAGACATAGGTCAGTAACCCGAACACCAAACTGAACACATAACCCCAGGCGCCAGCAAGATACCTTTCAATAAGAGCGCCCAAAGGCACATAAGCCGCTACAAAAGCCGCCAGGACGATCGCCAAAAGAGTCTCGCGGCCGATCTCTCTCGGCATATCGATATAAGCATACTTTAAAACAGACTTTACCCTGCACCAAAGGTCTTCCTTGTGTCCGCATGTGCCTGCCATGGCATTGCAGTGGGGGCAGATATCTTTTTCTTCTTTTATCTTGCGCACATAATGCAGCCTGTTACCCACAAGGCCTATGGTAACGCCCATGACAATAACAGCAAAAAAGATAAAAACTGTGAATTTCAAACCTAAAACAGTATAGGAAACCAACAAGGCGCTTATGGATGTCGCAGGCGTTGCAACCAAAAATGCCAATACAGGGCCTAACTTGGCGCCTTTTTTATAAAGGCCTATAGCTACAGGCAATGAACCCCAACAACAGATAGGCAGCATCGCGCCTACCAAAGTCGAGGTCAAAATTGGTTTTAATCCTGTCTTACCGAGATTCCTGTCCACCCAGCTTTGAGGGATAAATTCGTGCGCCAAACCGCTCAAGCCAAACCCCAACACAAGCGCCGGAATAATCTCTATAAAATAGTGTTTTAGATGTAATAGAAATTCATTGAACATTATTTTATGGCCTCATTCATACTGCCTGTGCGGTAACCTTTCGGGTCAATAATTACTTTTTTGTAGCCTAAAGGCTTTAACAGCCGTTCCACCTTCGAGACGCACAGCAATTTTCTTATTTCTTTTTTATCCGCCTCTATGCGTGCCTCTTCGCCATAATCCCTGACACGCAAATTCCCACGGAAACAAAATTCTTTTCTCAACGCGTTTTCAGCCTTATCAATACGAAGGAGCCTTTTTTTATCAATCCTTGAATGATAAGGTATTCGCGAAGCCAAACATGCTAACGCCGGCTTGCACCACGTGCCAAGGCCCATTTTTTTAGACAGGTGACGCACATCCTTCTTTGTCAATCCGGCTTCCTGCAGAGGAGACACAACGCCGAACTCTTCTTTGGCCCGAGCACCAGGCCTATAATCTACCAGATCATCGACATTAGAACCGTCAACCACAAAACGCAGATCATTTTTTTTAGCCAGGCTCCCGAGGCGAGCGAACAATTCTTTCTTACAGTAATAGCAGCGGTTTACCGGGTTACGCGCGAAATCACGACTTTCTAGCTCTCTAGTCCGGATAACCTTATGCCTGGCCCTAAGCTTTATCGCCAAGTTCCTGGCACATTCAAGCTCGGCAGCAGGATAAGTTTCCGATAGCGCTGTAACAGCCAAGACGTTATCACCCAGGACCTGGAGCGCTACTTTCAAAAGAAGAGAGCTATCCACTCCGCCGGAATAAGCTACCAAAACAGAACCTAATCTACGCAGCCTTGCCTTTAATTTTCGAAGTTTTGTATCAAGTTTAGCCTGCGACAACTTCTTTTATCTCCGGGACTTTCTTCTTTATGATGCGCTCAACTCCCATCTTCAAGGTCATCTGCGACATTGGGCATGAACCGCATGCGCCCGTCAACTTTAAAGTCACCTTACCGTCGTCCGTTACACTGATAAGTTCGACGTTGCCGCCGTCGGCCTCAAGCATCGGCCGCACTTCCTTTAAGGCATCTTCGACTTTCTCTTTAATCGTCATACTTCCTCCTAGCTTACCTTCTATTTTATCAACGCACCTATGGTCTTTTTCACCAGATACCCTTCTATCTCTTTTTTTAAACCCAGCCAGATACTTTTGAGCTTACAACAATCGGATGCCTTACACCTCTTGGACTTTAATTGCTGGTGGCGGTCACAGATCACCTCGAACGCCTCGCCCTCAACCGCCTCGAGCACTTCCTTGATGGTGATAGAACCTGGATCTTTGCTTAAAAGATAGCCGCCTTTTACACCCCGCACGCTCTTGATGAGTTTCTTTCGCCTCATCTTCATCAGTAGCTGCTCTATGTAATCCAGAGGCAGGCCATCTTCTTCGGCAATGCGGCTTATGGCCACAGGCCCCTTTGCGCTCCTACGGGCTATTGCCAAAAGACACCTTAGTGCATAATCACCCTGCGTTGTAATTCTCATGGAACACCATTCTGGCAAGCCAATCTATTTTAGGCTTGCCCATTTTAGTGACATCCCGCCGTTTTTGGCGGGGTGATACATATTATGATACCCGATGTTTTTTGTCAACTATTTTTAAAGCAAGCGACAAAAAACCCCGCCCTTTCTAAAATACTTTCAAGAAAGGGCGGGGCTAAAAAACTTATTAAGGCTTCTTACTTAGCTTCTTCCACTGCTGGCGCTGCTGATTCAGCCAACTCCTTATCAACGATAGCTATATACTTATCAGGCTCTGCCAAGAACTTATCTTTACACATCGGGCAGCACATATTATAAACCTTGCCCTGATATTCAACCGTATCCTTACCAAGTTCCGCGATCTTCTCTCCGGTTACAGGGCAAACCTTATTGCCCACACTAACCGCTGCTGCCGGCGCTTCTACTGCCGAAGCCGTTGCTTCCATTACGGGAGCTGCTGCTTCTGTTTTTGCCGCTTCCTGGGCCAAAACAAAACCCGTAACCGCAAATAATGCCACGAGCACTACTAACACTAAACCTAATTTCTTTATCATTTTATCCTTTCTTTATCTGCCACAATACATCAGGGCTTTTCTTCTTTTTTATTTTTTGCTTACCCACGGCCCAGTATGTTTAAAAAGATGATGCCATGCGTGCCTTTTCTATTACATCTGGCTCTTCCCCCCTTTCTCACATTTATTACCTGGACCAAACAAACCAAATAAATAGATACGCTGCCGTAACCGCTACAAGCGTAAACGGCAGGCCTATTTTTGCAAAATCCTTAAAACTTACTGAATATCCTTCTTTTTTCAAAAGGCCGCACGCCACAATATTGGCAGATGCGCCAATAGGGGTTATATTACCACCAAGGCTCGCTCCAATCAAGAGGCCAAATAAAAAGAGGGATGGATTGATATTTAGCCGGACTGCCATGGAAATAGCCACAGGCAGCATGGCCGCAAGGAACGGAACATTATCAATAAAGGCAGAAAGGAACACAGAAATAAAGACTACAAGGGTATAGCCTAGGAAAATATTGCTGCCAACAAGCCCGGAAAGGAAACCGGAGATCGTTTCAATCCAGCCCGTCAAGGTAATACATCCTACAAGGACAAAGATCCCCATTAAGAAAAAAGTCGTGTCCCAATCCAGGGATTTCAACCCCTCTAAGATCGACCCCTTGTTGACAAATTTCTCCCAGAGGATAGATATCACGCCAAATGTCATGCATAAAATGCCTGCCATATAGGAAAAACCGGTGTCGAAAAATGAGGACAAGGCTAAAAGGACTATCAGGGTAACCAAAAGGATGGTCGGAAACCAGGACCTGACTTTCTCTACAGGCACGAGGCTGACCTTTTGGCGATGGCGTCTAAAGATCAAGTACAAAACAACGAAGGATACCAATGCCCCCAGCTCAACGGCAAAAAATATACTCGGACGGCCGTGATAAAAAAAGAAATCGCCGAAGTTCATCTTGGCAAAACCTGCCAATAGCATACTTGGCGGGTCGCCGATAAGCGTGGCTGTGCCTTGAAGATTGCTCGAAACAGCGATAGCTATCATCATCTTCATGGGATTTATATCTAATTTTTTTGCCAGGGCCAGCGCGATAGGCGCCACGATAAGAACAGTCGCGACATTCTCGACAAATGCCGAGATGAACCCAGTCAACAAACAAATAAGCAAGATCGACCAGGCTGTATTTTTGGCGCGGTTGACTATCAGTTCGGCTACATAAGCAGGCACACGGCTCTCCATAAAGATATCGGCCACGATCAATGTGCCTACAAAAATACCCATGACGTTCCAATTGATCACAAAGAAAACATCTCTCAAAGAAATGACTCTTGCCGCAATAAGCAGGATGCTGGCGGAAATAGCGATCAAAGTCCTCTTATTAGGCAAAAAAATGAATAAAATATACGCAAGAATAAAAATAATAATTGAGACTATCGCAGGATCCATAAATACCCCTTATATTTATTCAAAAGGTATACTAAAATATTTGCCGCGAGCAAGCTAAGTAGTTCAGCCTCGAATCTCACACGGCATTGTGTCAGAATAAAAACCAAAATAGCAGCAGCCACGCCGAAAACAACCTTGCCCTTACGGGTTATGGGAGTTGTTTTAGGCTCTATCAGCATTACAAAGATAAAAAAGTAATTCTGGTATAACAATACATCCCATAGGGGCGTATTTTGGAAAAATGCCTCTACCCCGGACAAAAGCGTAAAAACCGCCAAATATCCTAATACGACCTCTATTTTTCTGATCTTTAAAACAAAATAAGCTCCTGCCGGCACGAGCACGTACCATAAATTAGCGCCTCTCCACTGTGTGTAAGCGCCCAACAACGCTGTTACCAAAAAAATACCGAAGGCCGCAGGGTTAAATAAATGTTTTTCTCGAATACGTAAGACGTATTTTGAACCAATGGCAAAAACCGATGCCAGCAAAAACATCCACCAAGGAGAAATACTTGAAAGCACAAAACCTATGATCAACCCCGATATGGCGGAACTTTCTGTCAAAGCAAATTTTTTTTGCTTAAAGAATACCGCGAGCGACTCCGCCGATATAGCACCGGCTACGGCAATAAGCGTCTTAAACAGGAATAAAAGGTCTTTCTGGAGAAAAGTTAAATAAAGAACGAATAAAGACAGAAAGATTATTAATTGGGTCTTGATGGGGAGGGATTGCAATTTCATTGTACGACTAAAGTCCCGTGCATATGGGCATGTCCCGGGCCGCAATAGACGCTGCAATACATATGGAAAGACCCTTCCTTGTCTGCAATAAACTCAACTATTTGTGTCTCTCCTGCAGGTACGCTGACATTGACCTTAAATTCCGATATTGCTAAACCATGAGTTACATCAGTGCTTGTAATAAGCAAACGCACCTTATCTCCGAGATCAACTACTATAGGGTCCGGTTCAAATTTATATCTCGAAGCCTTGACCTCTACGATCCTTATCCCGTTCTCATCGACTTTTCCCGACAAAACAGGTCTTTGAGCTTCATCGTGATGATGCATGTTATGCTCATGTTTCTCAATAGAAGCATTTGCAAAAACATACTGGGTGATGCATGCGATAAAAAACAATGACATGACAAAAAAACAATATTTTTTCATGCGCTCCATCATATTAATTTTCCTCGCGATCTAAAACCTTCAGCCTTCTCTCTTCTCTCCACGAATACAGGCACGGCACGATGAACCAAGTTATCATCTCAATAGTCATGCCGCCTATGGAAGGTATTGCCATGGGCTGCATGATCTCGGAACCGGTACCTTTTAAGAACATGATCGGCACGAGTGCAACGATAGTAGTTATAGTCGTCAGAAAAGCCGGCCGTATCCTGCCTAAACCCGCATATACAGTTGCCTCTATAACGTCTTTCCTGGTTTTGATCTTATCCCCTCTTTCCCTGAATACGTCGTCGAGATAGGTCGTCATCAACACACCGTCATCCACTGCCACGCCGAAAAGGGCGATAAACCCTACCCATACCGCAACAGAAAAATTAAAACCTTTTAGCATATTGTAGGCAGCCAATAGCCAGACGCCTCCGGACAACGTAACCGGTATAGCTGTAAAAATAAAGATACTCTTCGGGATAGAACGGAAATTCATATAAATGATCAAAAAGTTTATCAAAAGGCTTATGGGTAATAAAAGGAATATCTTCTTTGTGGAACGGGCCTGATTTTCAAACTGGCCTGACCACTGAATAAAATAACCTTTAGGAAGTTTTAATTTTTGGCTGACGAGTTTGGATGCCTCTTCAACAAAACCTACCATATCCCGGCCACGGACATTCATAAGCACATAGGCACGCAACAACCCATTCTCGGAATTGATCATGGCCGGACCTGTTACAAAATAAATATCAGCAACCTGGGATATCGGGATCTGGGCCCCTGAAGATGTAGGGACAAAAACCCTCTTTAAGGCCTCCGGGTTATCGCGCAGCTCCCTTAAATAACGAACGCGCACAGGATAGCGCTCCCTGCCTTCCACGGTAGTTGTTATGTTCTCTCCGCCGATACCCATTTCAATTACATTCTGGACCTGCCTCATAGTCAGCCCATAACGCGCTATCTGGTCACGTTTTATGCTGAATTCTATATAAGGCTTCCCTACTATTTTCTCCGAATACAGGTCAACTGCGCCGGGCACAGTACGTACAATACCCTCGACCTGTCCTGCGATCTCCTCTATTTTTTTCAAGTCAGGACCGAATACCTTTACACCGACGGAAGTCCTGATGCCAGTTGCCAACATATCGATGCGGTTGATTATTGGCTGTGTCCATATATTGGAGACTCCCGGGATCTGTAACGCAACATTCATCTCCTGGATGAGTTTGTCCTTAGTCATGCCGCGACGCCAAAGTTTTTTCGGCTTTAAAGTAATAATTGTCTCAAACATCTCCACAGGCGCAGGGTCTGTGGCTGATTCCGCGCGGCCGACTTTGCCTACAACCATTTCCACCTCGGGAAATGACTTAATGATCTTATCTTGGATCTGTACGACCCTAAAGGCCTCTGTCAATGAAACAGCTGGTCGCATAACAGGCATAAATAAAATAGAACCTTCGTCAAAAGGCGGCATGAATTCCCTGCCTATCCTAGGCATGGCAAAAAACCAAACACTCATGAACATCAAAATAATTATGCTGCCTAACAATGACTTTGCTTTTTTGGGCAAGATAAATATCAGGGAACCCACAGCAATAACTAAAAATACCACAAAAGAAATAACGCCTTTTGGGATTACAAAAGGAAGACAGCCAATAAATGCTATCCAGGGCATGAGCAAAAATCTAGCTCGGTTATCAAGCACCCAGCGCAGGATCTTCTCATACCGGGCTTGCAGTTTTCTGACCAATGGATTTTCTTCTGGCGCGCGCAACTTCCCCTTAAGCGCGTAAAGACACAATACGGGCGTCAGCGTCAAAGCGATAACTACAGAGGCCAAAAGAACCAAAGTCTTTGTCCATGCCAAAGGATGAAAAAGCTTCCCTTCTTGGGCTTCTAAGGCAAAAACAGGCAAGAATGACACAACAGTAGTCAAAATAGCGGTCATAACAGCGGAACCTACCTCGGAGGCTGCGCCATAAACAACGTCGAGCCTTGTCTTTTTTCCGGCATCAATGTTGTCCTTTTCGAGAATCAAGCGACGATAGGAATTCTCCGTCATAACGATACCCATATCCACCAGGGCACCTATGGCTATGGCAATACCGGAGAGAGACATGATATTCGAATCAATACCCAAGTAATACATGGCAATAAACGCCAAGAGAACTGAAAAAGGCAGGGCCAGACAAATGATGATGCCGGCAAAAATGTGCGCCAGGAAAGGCACAACCACGGCCATTGTGATAATGATCTCTAAAATAAGCGCTTCTTTTAATGTACCTATGGTTCGATGGATCAATTCAGTGCGGTCATAGAAAGGAATTATTTTTACGCCCTGCGGCAGGCCCTTTTCTATTTCTTTTATCTTAACTTTTACGCGATGGATGGTCTGCATGGCGTTCTCGCCGTAACGCATGACAACCACGCCGCCGACAGCTTGGCTTCCCTCTTTATCCAGCGCCCCCCTGCGGAATTCCGGCCCCAACCGGACTGTCGCGATATTTTTCACGTATATAGGCACGCCGTTATTTTCGCCTACCACGATCTTTTCTATGTCATCGGTGTTTTTTATAAACCCAAGGCCGCGCACGATGAATTCCATGCCGCTGTTTTCAATTACCTTGGCGCCCACATCAATATTAGAATCTTTAACGGAGCGCAATACGTCTTCCAGTTGGACGTTATAACTAAGCATCTTGTTAGGGTCAACGTCGATCTGGTATTGTTTGACAAATCCTCCTACGGTCGCAACCTCCGAAACGCCTTTGACTGAATTAAGTTGATAGCGGATAAACCAGTCTTGCAAACTCCTTAATTCCTCAAGAGTTTGCCCTTGCCCCTCAACTGTATACCAATACACCTGGCCCAACCCTGTGGCATCTGGGCCCAGGACAGGCGAAACATTCGGAGGCAATTTTGTCGCAGCGATATTCAGACGCTCAAGAACGCGGGAACGCGCAAAGTAATAATCGATCTTATCTTCGAATATTAGATAGACTTCGGAAAATCCAAAAGCAGAAGAAGCGCGGATGGTTTTAACTCCGGGAACGCCCTGCAGTGTGACGGATAAAGGATATGTTACCTGGTCCTCTACGTCCTGTGCCGAACGGCCGGGCCAATCGGTGTAAACAACGACCTGTTTTTCTCCGATATCAGGGATGGCATCTATTGGTATATTGGATACAGCCCAGGCGCCCCAAAAAATGAAAGCGCCGTATATGACAAATACGACGAATGGCGTCTTTAAACAATAGGAAATTAACCTGTTGATCATATTTTATGCGAAGCGTAATTTAATGCTGGTGCTGTGTAGCGACAGGTGCGGCTCCCTGCGAAGCGGTTTGCTCTTCTGTTTTGATCTCCTGCGCTCCACCCCACAAGACCGACATACCGCCTGTAAGCTGACTCTGGGAATCGATCAAAAAGTTTCCTTTTGTGACAACTTTTTCATTACCTTCAAGCCCGCTTAGAACAGGATAAAAAGTAAATTTTTGGCCATTTATCGAAGCCGAAGCCTCTGGACCTGTCTTGATCTCTTTGCCCAAAAAAGTCCCGTCTCCAATATCAACATAGACTATTTTGCGCAATCCCGTATCAAGCACAGCATCGCGCGGCACAGCCAAAACATCTTCATTTCCCGACTGATCCTTATAAACCGCTTTTATGACGACATCTACATACATCTCTGGTTTTAACTTCCGCTGGGGATTGTCTATTTCCAATCGAACTCTTGCTGTGCGTGTCTTTGGCTCAAGCACAGGGCTTATGGACTTGATGACCCCGCCGAACACCTCTCCAGGATAAGCGGTGACTGCCACCTCCGCGGCCTGTCCTTGCTTGACCCAGCCAAGATCGTATTCATAGACATCAGCATAGACCCATGCTTTATCTTCGGGTAAAACCAGGCCAATCTGCGCGGTTTTATCTTTTTCCAATTGCGCTATCTCCTCATCGCCCATACCTAAAAGCCGCAAGCGTATCTTTGACTTATCCACCAGGTCCTGCGCCCTTAAGATAACATCAGGATCCGGGCTCATGCTGACTTTTTGCCTTGTTTCAAGAGCTGTTAAAAACTCTTCTTGCGCCACTGTCAATCCGGGATCAAAAGCAATCCTCCCGACAGTACGTATCTCTTTGGATAATTTCAACTTGGAAACAGCTTCTGAAACCACGCCGGATAGAACTGCCTGATCTTTTGTCAGATGCACGCGGCTGACCGCTTGGCCTTCTTGCGCCGCCTCTCCAACCGACACCTGACCCTCTTCATAAACAGGGATATAATCCATCCCCATTGTATCTTTCATCGGAGTAGGTGAAGTGATCTCCGGGCTCATGGGGTTTCTGTAGTAAAGGACTTTTGGAGCGGCTTTAGCGGTCTTTACTTCCTTCGGCAAATCCTTGGAAATAATTTTCTTCAGGGGTTTCTTACAAATCGGGCAATTTTTTAACGCCTCTCCTTTTTCCATAAAAGAATGCCCACCGCAGATGCAGGCAGCATCTTTAATCCCCTGGTCACAATGCGGACAATGGCCTTCTTCTTCAATTCCGCAACCATAATAAGCCTCTTGTTCTCGATTAACGCTCGTTTCCTGTTCTTGCGCTTCTGTTTGTTTGACAACTGCGTTGCCATTTCCAGCCTTATGCGCAAAGGTAAGGATCAAAAACAGAGCCATCGCAATAACAGCGGCTATTAAAATCACAATGTGTATATTTTTTTTCATCTTTTCAACTCCTATTCTCCACTGCAGGCGTATCCGCCTCCGGCCGAAGATCTGTCCCTACACTACGCTCAAGCCCCGCCAGCGCTACCTCAAAATCGATGACCGCCTTATAGGAATCAAGTTTAAATTCCAAAAGCATTCTCTGGCTGTCCAAGAGATTCAAAAAATCCACCTGATCTGCCTCGTAACCTGTCATTGACGACTTCAGCGCCTGCTCTGCTTGAGGCAGATAAGCCGTCTTATAAAGTTCTATCAATTTTTGATGCGCCAGGACTTCGGAAAAATATTCTTTGACCTCAAGTAAAACTTCATTCTCCTTATCCTTATACAGCGCCTTCATGGCGAGCGCCTCATGCTTCATTTCTTTGACATTAAAATCCTGTTTCTGCCAGAACCACAAAGGCAGGGTCACGCCCACCATTCCTGCCCAATCCGTTAAGCGGCTATCGCGCTCCATACGCTCGTACTTGATCATAAAATCAGGCAGGTATTCCTGTTTGGCCAAGCTTACCGTCTTGTAGGCGCGCTCTACAGCCAGACGAAAACCCTTGAGTTCCTGCCTGTTGGCTATGACAAGCTTGTTCAATTCAGGCAGGGAAAGCTTAAAATATGAAGACTCCGGCAGCTTAAATTCGCCTAATTCTAAACTCGGGTCTTGATCAAGCAGGATATTGATCTTTGCCTGGATAACCTGGCGCCTTTGCTCAAGCATGACCAGCTCATTATCCATCTTTGCGATTTCCACCTGGGCTTTTAAAACATCCTGCTGGCTTTCCTTTCCAACGGAATACCTTTGTGCTGTTGTCTTTGACAACTGATCCAAAAGTATTTTGTTCTCTCCAATGATCTCTATGGACTTATAAATAAAAGCGAGCTGCGCATACAGGGATTTAACCATGGAAACGATCTCTTTTTCTTTTTCCTGATACTCGGCATACATCATCTGGGATTCTTTTGCGGCTATCTGGGCGCGAAACAATAGTTTGGTAGGAAAGGGTACCTCTTGAGACCAGCTATAAACACGCATAGGAGCGGTCTTGCCCTCCATCACCGCATCCATGCTGGCAGTCATCTTATCGTACTTAAATTCAAAACGCGGATCATCCAAACTGCTTGCCTGAGGTATCCTGGCACGAGAAGCCTCATATCTTTCTTTAGCGGCAATAACTTGAGGATTGTTTTGGATGGCCTTATCAAGGAGGGATTCAAGCGTAACCTCTTCACCAAAAAGCGGCTGCGCTAAAATAAAAAACAGGAGGAATGGAAAGAATCGCTTTATCATGCAAACACCTCTGACTAATGCTATCTCTTATTTTTCTCCCCGCTAAGAGTTATTTTATGACCCCGCCAGTTTTGCAAAGCAAAACTAACCGCGGGGTAAATTCGGCCCCATAAGTTATGTTTGCTATCGCTCCATAACTTATGGCCTCATTTAGAAGCGCATAAGGCAATCTTTAGCCGCTTTACACCAATAAATACAAGAGTCTTTTTCAGAATAGACCGCATCCTTCTTGCACTTGGGGCACCTTCTCTTGGGCTCATCCGAAAAGAATTCTATCTCTGTGCCGCACGAAGGACACTTGATATAGCGGACCTTTAAGTCTTTTTCCCTGCCGGGGCATGACGTGAACATAAAGAGTACAGCTCCTAAGCTAGACCAAGTATTTCCTAGTTTCTTCTTCGCTAAAAGGCGCGACTTCAACCACCTCTTCCTTACCTTTATATAATACCACGATTTTGGCTATGGCGCATTTGCAATCGAAATATCTTGATACAAGCTTAGCTGCCAATAGCCTGGCCTGCGTGTCATCAAACCCCTCGCCTCGGCCCAAAGCTGACGCCCCAGGCTCCTCTTCCGTAGGCGTGAGAAATATATCGCCCTCTTTCCTTAAACCGCGCAACATCTCGTTATCGTGCTCGTTGCGGCCGACGATAAGTTTTGCGCTATCTGCAATGCGAAAGTGCCGGCCATGGTTTAAAAGCTTAACATCATCCATGGTAAGTTCATTGTGCCCGATCAGATCTTTGATACGTTTTGAAAAAGCCGGGTCTGTCAATAAACAGCCGCCTGCAGGACACGGATAATCCTTTATGTGGTAATCTTCAGCCATCTTCATCTGGGGCCTGCGGCCGCGGCCGGAGATGCTAAGAAGTTTTTGGCGGTCAACCCAACCCTTTTCTTCGGGGATGGTCGGCTCCAACAACTTTGCTGATAAAGGACGAAGCACCAAACCTAAGACTCCGGCATCCTTTTCTATTCTACGCATTGCATCCCTCCTCTGGGACATAGGCCGCTGGCCAAGCACCTCGCCGGTTATCAAAAAAGATGCGCCCAATTCATCCATAAGCTCTTTGGCTTTTTTTAACATAAGGATACGGCAATCAATGCAGGGATTCATATTACTGCCATAACCGTGCTTAGGAGACTTTAAGACATCCAAAAAATCCTTTGCGATGTTGACCATCTTTAAAGGGATCTTTAATTCATCGGAGACGAATTTAGCTTCATGGCGGCACCCGACTTTGTGGTCGCATCGGCAAAAAGGAGAGATGAAATTAGCGGCGATGACTTCAACCCCCTGGTCCATTATGACCTTTGTCGCAAGGGTCGAATCAAGCCCGCCGGAAATAAGCGAGATGGCTTTTATCATAGTATCAGATTAAGCATGCCTGCGACAAACATCGTAGCCATGATCATGATCGCAGTCGCTGCCAAAAGATACTTTATGCCCAACTCTTTTAAAAAAATAATGAACGTCGCGATACATGGAAACGACATTGAAAGAAAGACAGAAGCAATTATCAATTGCTTGACTGTCATATTCAAAGGGATAAGCAGGCCTGCGGCTATATCTTTTCTCAAAAACCCTATAACAAGCGGAAATATGGCTTCCTTAGGTAGCCCCAATATCGTCTTCATCAAAGGCCCAAAGGCATTGCTGACCGCATGGAATACCTGCGCGTATTGCAAAAGATTGACGATCAAGACGCCCAGGATAACGAACGGAAAAGCATCTACGATGAACTCCTTGACCCTCAACCACAACTTTGAAAATACGATATTCAGCGGCGGCCAGCGGTATGGGGGGATCTCTAAGACCAATTCCGGGCTATAACCTTTCAAGACCTTGTTTAAAATATAGCCTATTGCCACCCAGCTGGCAAACAAAGAGGCGGCAACAATGAGAAAAGGCCTAAAACCAAAAGGCCCAAGCAATTTGATGACCATTGCCTGAAGTGCCGCGCACGGTACAGCGATAGATATCAGCGTAGATGAAATAAACCTCTCTCGCTTGCTTTCCAAGACCCGCGTTGCCAGAATGCCCGGGACATTACAGCCAAAACCCAAAAGCACCGGTATAATGGCAAAACCATGCAGGCCTATTTTATGCATAAATGCATCCAAGAGAAGGGCAAAACGCGGCAAGTACCCTATGTCTTCCAAAAGCCCAAGCACCAGGTAAAAAGAAATAATATACGGCAGGACCATATTGAATTCTACATAGGGCGCGGTCGTCAATAGCCCTATGGAATTTTTAAAATCTATTTTCCCGTTGAAAAGCTCGCCTATCAAAACATGGTGGAAAAAATTCCCTTGGCCTATCAGCGCGCTTAATTTTTGCAAGACCGGAGCATAAAGGTTATTAAAGGCCGGATCCAGGACATATGTGATGAGACCCTCTGCGATAAAGCGCACGATCTTAAACGTCGCATAAATCACTCCAAGGCCCATCAGCACGCCGCTAAAAGGCCTGATAGACAAGTCTTCGAGCATCTCACGCCAGGTGTGATGCCTATGTGTCAGGCTTTGGACCTGGGTGATAAGAGCGCCGACGGCCTGCCACAACTCTTCGTGGGAACGTAATTTCACCTGGCTCGCTGTTGCATCCTGGAGCCTTTCTTTCAAAACCTTGATACCCAGCCCCGTTACCGCGCAGGCAGAAACTACCGGAACACCTAAAAGCTCCTCCATCTTTTTGACATCTATGGATATCCCGTGGTGGACCAGTTCATCGCACATATTCAAAACAACAAGTACCTGATAACCGCGGCTGATCAAGTCCAAGGTAAGATGCAAGTTGCGCTCTAAATTCGTCGCATCGATGATATTGATGACAACACAATTTTTTTCTTCCTGGCAGGACTCTTTTAAAAACTGACAGGCAACTTCTTCGGCTTTTGAGGTCGGCTCAAGACTGTAAGTCCCGGGCAGGTCGATCACTTCGAACTTTTCGCCTCCGGCAAGCATATATCCTTTGCGGTACTCGACAGTCGTACCGGCATAATTGCTCGTCACAACCTGGATACCTGTCAGGCGCGCAAAAATGACACTTTTTCCGACGTTAGGATTCCCTAGGAGGATAACCTTGCTCATTAACTTTTGTGAATTGGTTCGACAAAGACTTTTTCAGCCATACTGTGGCCTAAAGCGATCGTCGTTGAACCGACCTTTACGGTAACAGGGCCGTTTAGGGCAAAGGAACTGACCTTAAACAGATGCGCTCCAAGCCGTAAGCCAAGATTAGAGAGCTTAAGAGCCAGGTGCTTGCCTGCCGTGACCTCAATAACCTTTGCCCTTGACCCTTTTTTTAGCTTTGTGAGCTGGATCGCCGGATGTTGTTTTTCGTGGCTTATCATCACTTTCGATTATAGGGAAGACGAATAAAAAATCAAGTCAATTCAGCCCCTTGATGGCCTTTATGCTGAACAAGCTGTCTTTGCCTGGCCCTTTCTGATTTTTTTTTAGCAACATAAAGAACTTTGCCTGTATCAGGGTCTATGCCTGTGTAATACATGACGCTCGAGCGTGTCATTGGAAGTGGAATGAAATCCTGCAGTTGTTCCGGCGTATAGCCCATATTTTTTGTAAAACGGGCCAGCGCAAGGGCGTCGTCTAAATCGCAGCCCGGGTGGGCTGTAATGAAATATTGCACCAAATATTGTTTCTTATCAAGTTTTTTATTCAATTCCTCATAGGCTTTTATGAACTTTTCATAGGTTTCAAAAGGCGGCTTATGCATAAGTCTTAACACCTTGTCTGATACATGTTCCGGCGCGACTTTGAGCTGGCCTGACACGTAGTGACGGCATAACTCGACAAAAAAATCACGCGCAGCAGGCAAGATCAAAAGGTCATAACGCATACCGCTTTGGATGCTGACCTTTTTTATCCCCTTGATATTGCGCACGCCAGAAAGCATCTTTATCTGCTTTGAAAAATCTATCTTAAAATTCGAACAGACCTCCGGCCAGAGACAATCAGCCTTGGAACATTTATTACCTGTGCTGCAGACAGCCATATACATGTTTGCCGTCGGACCACCAACGTCGGAGATAACACCTTTGAACCCGTTTTTCGATGCTATCTCTTGCGCCTCTTTTACTATCGACTCCGGCGACCTGCTCTGTATCACGCGGCCCTGGTGCAGCGAAAGCGTACAAAAAGAACAACTGGCTGCGCAGCCACGATGGCTGATAATAGAAGTCTCGACAGTCGTAAGCGCCGGCACCCCTGCGAATTTCTCGTATTTTGGATGGCACTTACGTATAAATTTCATGCCATAAATACGGTCCATCTCCTGCGTTGAAAGCGGCAGGGCCGGCGGCAGCTGCACGCAAAAACGCGTATCTGTCTTCTGGACAACCGGCCTTGCATTGAACGGATCCAATTCGCGGCTATAAAGGTCAAAGGCTTCCAGGAATTTATGCTTGTCTTTGGCCGTTTCGTCAAAAGACGGCAAAAGCGTATAATCGTCTAAAAAAGAAATGTCCTTGCGCGCGATGACCGTGCCGCGGATATCGTCGAAACCTTCCACCTTCTGCCCTGCCTTAAGGCGCTTTGCCACTTCCAGGATAGGGCGCTCGGCCATGCCATAGATCAATAGGTCCGCTTTTGAATCAAATAAAATAGAACGTTTGACCTTGTCCGACCAAAAATCATAGTGGGCCAGCCGCCTCAAAGAAGCTTCGATGCCTCCGATGACAACCGGAGTGCCGGGAAAAAGTTCGCGTACCTTATTGGAATAGACGATCGTGGGCAATTTTGGCCTATTGCCTGCCGCTCCTCCTGGCGCATACTTATCCTGCCGCCTTAAATTCATATTGGAAGTATAAATATTCAGCATGGAATCCAGATTGCCCGCGGTGACTCCAAAAAAAAGTTTAGGTTTGCCTAAAACAAGGAAATCATCGTTCTTTTTCCAATCCGGTTGGGCGATGATCCCAACCTTGTACCCCTCATCTTCAAGCAGGCGAGACAAAAGGGCGACGCCGAAACTCGGGTGGTCGCAATATGCGTCTGCTGTGATAAAAACAATATCACAGACGTCCCATCCGCGCTCCCTCATCTCCTGTTTTGTAGTGGGTAGGAATTTTTGCATGTTTCAATCCACGCACCCGCGCGGGGTGCGACGGGGTATTCAAGATTAACTGGATAGAACTATAAAAGTTTCAATCCACGCACCCGCGCGGGGTGCGACCACAACTTCTTTTCCGTCTTGAGCGAAGGAATAAACGTTTCAATCCACGCACCCGCGCGGGGTGCGACTGTCACTTTACAACTATCTCAAAATCTTAGGGATACAATACAATTTTTGCGAAGCATAGGACCAAACATATCCTCCGGGCAAAACTCAACTACTTTAATTTTTTTAACCATTCTCATATCTCACAGTTACCGTAATTGCGAACATGTTACTTGATCAATATTCGCTTTATGTTCGCGCACCCTATATAATTAGCGAATCACGCTCCAGATCAACCGTTTCCTTCGCCCCAATATGCTCAACACGACGCTGCCAATCCGCTCCAAGAAAATAAAAACGCAAACTATCCTCTTTTTCATCTATAGCGTTTACCAATTCATTTTTCAAAAGCGCCCACTGCGCAGGATCAACAACACACTCAAAAACAGAATACTGTACCCGCTGTCCGTGATTAACGCAAATTTTTGCCACCTTTCGTAATCTCCGCTTACCTGCCGGGCTTGAAGTAACAACATCATAACTCACCAGAACAAGCATAGGCTATCTCCAAATAAACACCGGATATCCATCAATATCACTCCTTAAATAGCGGGCAAACAACAAGGCTTGGATGTAAAACAACAAGCCGATCTGGACACTTTCTTTCAAATAAGGATGTTCTATTTCCTCGAGCTTTCGTTTTTGGTATGCGACTAAAACCGTCTTACGAGTATCATCATTCATCAAAACAGCCCCGGATTCCGACTTGGTAAAACCTTTTCCGCTTACCTGTCCACGATTAATAAGCGATAATACAAGCCTATCCGCCAGAAAAGGACGGAACTCCTCCATCATATCCAGAGCCAGCCCAGCCCGGCCCGGCCTGTCGCGATGCAAGAATCCGACATACGAATCAAGCCCTACTGATTCCAGCGCTGAACGAATATCATGCATTAAAAGGGTATATAAAAATGAAAGCAGGCAATTTACATTATCCCGCGGGGGGCGGCGATTCCTATCTACAAACTTAAAATTATCCTTTTGAGCCACGATTAGATTATCAAAGACTCCAAAATAATTATTCGCCGATTCACCTTCTAAACCACGCAGGATATCCAAATTATCTGCCCGCTCTAATTGCTCAATCGACGCGCTTAGCCGTTTAACTACTTGCTCAACATCGCTATCCGTCAACTTTGTACTATGATCTCTTATCGCCCTAGACAAAACCGCACGACAATTAGCAATCTTGCCGGTCAAGATCATCTTGGTTACAGCGCACGAAACCTGTAAATCATCCGCTCTGCGGTATTGCTCCCTTCTTAAAAGCACATTTCCCGAAGTTTTGCCTCTTACGCTAGCAAGAAATCGTCCATATTCAGTCAAAAAGCTGACTGAAACGTTATTTTCAGCACAATGCCCCATCAAAAACGGGCTCATCATCACATTCCCAAAGCAGACAATCCCGCTTAAAGTATGTATTGGCACCTGCAATTTCATTTCTTTTTCTACAGAAACAACCACAGTTTCGCCTTCCTTAGAAAGGTACGCGCCTTGAGTGGTAATAAACAAAGTATTGAGATATTTCTTCATCCCTTGGAAACCTCTCTTAAATACTCATTTACCGGACGGCCTCGCCCCAACATCATAGGCATACACACTGTCGCAAGTGAACAACTTTTACAACGCTTGGAATATTCCGGGCTGGGAGTAATACCTGCATTAATAAATTTATGTAAGTTTTGTGCAGTATCTTCAGTTTTCTTACGCAATGCTTCATCAAATAAAACATCTAACCTACGCCGGGTCTTACCGTAAAATATCGCGCCTTTCGAAATACGCACACTCAACATTTCTTCAAGGCACAGTGCTTGAGCGCATAACTGAACTTTATCGCAGTCGTTGGCTTTGGGCCTACCGTGTTTATACTCAACAGGAAAAGGTAACCATCCACCTACCGCGTCCTTATGAAACTCAGCCACGTCAACCTTACCGTTAAGCCCAAGTTTCTCTGACCGCAGAGCTACTCCGCGCTCAATACGCACTCCGTCGCGCAATTCAACCTTCTCCTGGTGAGCTTTTTCATGCATAATGCCTCCCTCGGCTGTAAGCAGATTTTCTTCCCATACCTGCTCAATATAGGAAAGCGCGCACTGCCGGGGACAAAAAATAAAATGCTGCAAAGCAGAAAGCTGGATAAAATCATCTTCACAATACATTATCCAGAGATCCTTTTTTGTGATTCTTTTTCTTTTAAATAATTATGCTTGGAAACAATAGGCCTTCTGAGCCGTTTTTCAAGGGCCTTCCTCGCATTACCTGCAATGCTCCCGCCTGCGTTAGCATCCGCCTTAAGCTTCTTGACGCCTTGCGAATCTTCGTTGCGATGAATTTCAGTTGTAGCCCGATCGCCTAACATCGTAAAAATCAACTCAAAATCATCCATATGATCCCGCAAATTTGCGCGTTTAAGCCCTTTGATCTTCTTATATTGGCTTGGTGTAATGCCAAAAGCCGCTTTTGAAATTTCAGCTGTTAAAATCTCATAATCCTTATCTTCCTCTGCTCCGCGCTTTTGCCACTCATCAGTCAATTCTTCCCGAATAGCAATCCCACGCATCCGTTTCTCAATCCACTCGTCGCTATAGCCTTTAAGCTTGTATAACATTCTTGTTCTTTTTGTGGCAAGTTCAGGATCTTCGATTTCCTGAATACGTTCGTATCCGGTTTTAGCCAACCAGCGTTTAAATGGCTCTGCCTTAGGAGACGGAATAGATTGAACAAGCCGAAATATCCCTTCAGTATTAGCACAATCGGTTTCATATCTTTTCCCATCCGCAGATTCAAGTTTCAGTTGTCGACAAATTGTCGACAACTCAACTCCGCTCTCATCCTTTTCGCGGATTTTAATTTTATACCAGTAATCACGCGGATTCGCGCTGTCCGTAAGCGCCTCCACAACATCTACTACCGAAAACCACCATTCATTGTTATGCAGCGTCTTCCTGATTTTCCTGCCTCTAAAAATCGCGATTTTAGTATCCATGGACATTACAATTTCTCCTCAATAATTACACCAGTGGGCGTTTGTCTACTAATATCAACCTTGTAATCCGTAAAAGCGCGTGCCGGTTTAGATGAATCGCCGCCTCTTGTTACCTTGACAAGATCAAATAATTTATGCGCAGGAGCATTGCCCAATTCTGAATCATGCTTAAATACAATGAGTTTACGGGCATTCATCTTGCCGCGCGCGGCGGAATGATCATGGTCAAACATGTTGACAAGCGCATCCCACAACAACTTCAAATCGTCTTCGCTAAAACCGGTTTGCTGTCCGAGAAATGCAGAGATGTATCCTTCGGTACGATATAACCCATATGGAATTATATGTTTTCGCCCCATAGTACGATTATCGCCACTTTGGGCTTCAGCTTCTTTTTCTGTTGTAACCGCCATACGCGTAATACTTACTTCTAAAGGAACAACTGTATCTATGCTACGGGCAAAATTCAATTGAACAGGGCCACGCACCTGCCCACAGTTGGTTCCGGTAGACATAACCGCTCCAAAAGTGCGTACATCAAAAAAATTCTTACACATCCACATACGCGCCTTTTCAACTTCATCTCCGGAACCCTTACGTTTTTTATCGTCAGTCACAGTTTTTACGCCAATAGCCTGATGCGCGCGTTCATGCACCTGATTAAGCACGGCTTTTTCTCTAACATAGATTTCATAAGGCGACTCATTCTTTTTCACGATATCCACGAAGTTACGAATTTTTCTTTTCAAGCAGACGTCCGTAATAATCCCAAAATTAGTTTCAGGATCAATACGCGGCATATTGCCGGAATCAGGATCGCCATTGGGGTTACCGTTTTCTACATCAAATAAGTATACGAATTCATAGCGATTTCTAATTACATTACTCATGGCTTATGCCTCCTCTTTCTTCTCGGCTTTTTTATACATCTCCGGTTTTTGATGATAATACCCTAAAGCAAACATTCCCTGCTCTTCAAGGGTTAAATGAACCGGAAAAGCTTGAAAATTTCCGGTTATTTCTTCAATTGCTTTTTCAATCAGCCCACCGTATTGCGATTTCTGTATGTGATGTTGGGCAAGCCGCATTAATTGCGGAAATACTACTGCCGGCGTAACCGAGGCGGAGCCGTAAAAACGGTCTTTTATGGTCGTATTGGCTCCGGGCACCGCATCCTTTTGCGCTTTTTCCAAAACAGCGAAAAGCCGGCCCAGCAAATATCCGACATTCCTTTGTTCTCTATCTAACGACATACTAACCTCCTTTGCGTTTTTCTTTAATAACCTGTTATTCCGCACTAAATATGCCTTGATCAAAGCGGCACGGAAGTAACCAACATTTTGCTCAGCGCGAATACGCTCGATCGTTGCGGTTAAAAGCGCCTTCGGATAAGCCGCCCCCGTTAAAATAGAACGCGTAACCACGCCTGCCAAAACTGGTGAAATATTATCTGTTTTACCCTGCACGGCAGTTACATGTAACAACTGCCAGATACCCGGATATTCCGGCTGTTTATCTTCAAAATCACGTTTAATACGCAAATCACTAAAATGCTGACCGATTTTTCTGCTGATATCATCAACTGTGCTTACGTGCCAAAAGCGAACTGATAAGCGTTTTGCATTAGGAGAAAGGCCAAGAATATAAAACTTCAATTTCTCCGTCCCAGAAAGTTCCGGTTTTTTACCATCGCGCACTGCCTCCAAAAATAACCTTAACCCGCTTAAATTCGGCGTATCCTCGCGCGGATCAAGGATGTCTTTTAAAAACCCGACTACCGGAGTTTCGCCTTCCGCCCAAAACACCGTCGTGGCATCGCCAATCTGAATTTTCTGCCTACTTTCTTTACGAAGCATATGATTCAATACCGTGGTATAGTTAAACATCGCCTCTTCGCTAATCGGTGAATTATAGCTTTGATCCTTGCCATAGGATTTAAACGCGTCTAAGTTACACGAAATAATATCTGCGCCGGTTGATTGCGCGTCTTTTACACCTTTAATACTGTTGTGTAAACGGGCAACATTCGTTTTCCTGCCAGAAACTAAACAAAATGCAGAATAACCGGATTGCTTGCCAGCATAATATTCTAGCCATGCCTGTTTTACGGCGGAACGTTCGTGAATATACCCACGTTCGCCGTCTAACCTAAAAACAATTTTTGCCCCGCCTAAATCTTTCCATTTATCCCAACATAGCGACCCTTCGATCGCCGCGGAATTCCATAAATCAATAAACCTTAATACTGCATGCATACCTATATCATCAAAATTATCTCCGATTGTATGATGTAATTTTTTAAATTCTTCAAATGTTTTCATGCCGCGTGCGGAATCCTTAGCCCCGATCTCCTTTTCCTCGCTATCCCTCCCAAGCACATAACTTGTACTGTCACAGAGAAAATTAGCGGCTATGTTTACCGAGCGCTTCACGGCCTCAGGAACAATCAATAATTTCGCCGCTTTCTTTTCATTTCGTAAATCATTAACCTGAAGCAACCCCCCTTCCCTGCTTAACACAAACTCAAACTGCACTTTTTCGCGCGAAAACCCCCGCAAAGGAATGTCTTCCTGCGGATTATCTTTGAGCCGCTCATACTGGTCATTCAACGCCTGAATAATCACGCTGCACCCCCTTCTTTAAACGGCGGCACTTCGATAATACCGTTGACCATACGCGCCCGGAAAAATTTTGCTTCCATATTATTTTTAAAATCTATATCGTGTAACATCCAGCCGAGATCAATATCGCCGTGTAATTGAGAATAAGGAATATCACCTTCAATCAATTCAAAATTTACCGGAAATTCCCGGCATCCAAAATACGGACGATGAAAACACTGCCCGTTTTTAGCACGGCGGTTAAACATATCTAAATGCTTTCCTTCATTATTGTCCTCGTCGCCTGTAAACTCAAAATGCGCCTCAATAACATACGCTACATCGCGCAAAACCATCGCCGCGCGTTGCTGCCGATCATCTTCTATAAAGGTCTCCAGCGCAGTAACTCCATCATTCATAGCGGACGTGATGTTACGAAAGGGAATCTTTCCCCCTAATTCATTGCGCCGGATATTATCAAATTTAATCGGGTTTAACACGACTATCCGATCAACTGCCCAGTGAATAACCGGCTTCCAATAAATCGCCTCCAAAATTCCCCGCCCTGCAGACGGCGTAATCACATCGTAACTCACGCGCTCGGCCTTCATCTCCGGACGGGTAAAACAGGCATAATCACCCCAAACTTTTAATTTTATTCCGTACATAAGCCTCCCTTCTAAAAGATATCGCCTTCAATGCTCCTAAAATAAGGATCATTCCAGTCAAGGCCGATATCATTTTTGTATAAGTGGTCGTTTATCAAGACATAATATCTGTCGTTTACCGGTTCAAGCGCCGCGCGGCCAAGCTTTGCAATAATGTCCGGATAAACCTGCACGCTGAACCGCTGAAGTTTTCTGGCAATTTCTTTTGAATCAGATATTTTTAACGCCGTAATAAGTTTTTTCGCTTCGTCGTTATACGGGATAATTATCGCCTGCATGCCATTTTCGATCCAGCGAAATTCTTCGCCGATAGTCCTAAATGAAAAATCGCAGTTGCCCGCGGCTTCTGCGAAACGCTCAAGAATTTTATTTTTATCCAAGCTGTCTTCGTTGCGCCAATACAATTCCCTGAAATAATCCCGCACCGCTTCAAGAGATAATATATTTTCATATCTGCGCATAACGCCTTCAGCTACTTCTGTTGACTGGCGCAAAAACCCGGGAGGCGATGATTTTTTCGGCACAAATACATATACTTTCCCGTCCTCAACTAACCTGCCTTCGCGATTACACCGGCCTGCTGACTGCGCGATAGAATCAATACCGGCTAAGGCGCGAAAAACCACCGGAAAATCAATATCAACGCCTGCTTCTATCAGCTGAGTGCTGATAACACGGCAGACATTACCTCCCTTAAGCGCAACCTTAATGTCTGCAATAGTTTGGCTACGGTGCACTGGACACATAAGCGCACTCAAATGATACAATCCTTTTTTGTCAGGAATCGCTCCATACAATTGCCGTGCATGTTTGCGCGTATTAACCACACATAACACCTGTTTATATTCACCAATGCGCTTTATGATTTCATCGTCGCTTATGGATGGCAGTTTTTCAATCTTTACCCTGGTAAGCGCCCGGTATAATTCAGTTGGATTTTCTACAATCTCTTTAATCTCTTTGAGCCCGCTTATAAATTCATCGCTAAAATTAAGCGCCGGCTGGGTAGCCGTACTTAATACGATACTATCATGATAATTACGAACTAATTCTTTCATTGTCGCCATACAAGGCTTAATTAAATCAACTGGGAGTATCTGCGCCTCATCAAAGATGATAACACTATTCGCGATATTATGCGCCTTGCGGCATTTGGAAACACGATAATGAAACAAAGTCTCAAAAAACTGTACATTTGTTGTTACTATAAGCGGAGCATCCCAGTTCTCCGCTGCGAGTTGAACTTTATACGAATCCTGAGAAAACTCGAAATTGCAATGATGCTCAAGCACTGCACTCTCCCCGCAGACTCGGCGAAAGACTTCAGCATTTTGTTCTATAATACTGGTATAGGGAATAACATAAATAACCCTTTTCATTCCATGTTCAATAGCATGATTAAGTGCAAAGGCAAGAGAAGAAAGAGTTTTTCCTCCACCTGTAGGCACAGTCAGAGAAAAAATGCCGGGCCTGTCTTTTGCCGACTCAAGACATTGCTCAAATACCTTTCTTCGCATCCGATTAACCAAAGTATCATTATTTGAAATACACCCTACTTCCGCGATAACTCTATCACGCAAATCAGCAAGGTTTATACTATTCCCACGTAGCACTGATTTCTTTCCATCCATGAATGCTTCAGTATCAAGGAAATCAGCGTCAACCAAGCACGAAAAAAGCATACGAACGAAAAACTGCAATTGAAAACCAACATTTATCCTGCTCCCGCCATCAAAGTTAATGGGCAGCTTAATACTATCAGACAGCTCTAGAAATTCATCTTGCCATGCCGAATAATCCTTAAGTGTTTTGGATAACCGATTGTTTAAACATGCACCGTTTGCTTGGGCATCAAGCAATCCAGCATGATGCCCGGCAATACAATATGCAAATAATTTGCCGATACCTTCCGTTAATCGTTTAACAGCTTCCTGAGCACCGGCACTTGAATGATCCGGACCGCGCTGTTGATCATCACTGGCTTCTTCATTCGCTGATTTCTCAAGCATTTCTTGAAATTCTTTAGAATACTTGCCTATATCATGCATTATTCCAGCCACGTAACCCCACTCTCCAGCTCCGAAAACCGAAGCAAATTTTTTAGCTTGCTTCGCCACATTTTGCAAATGCTCTTCCAAAAGCTGCCACTTTTCTTTTGGCCTGCCTTCAAGACTATGCGCGTAATATTGTTTCCTCATCTTTTACTCCCGAAAAACAAAAAAACCTCCGCCGGCCGGAATCTCGGATAGCGAAGGTTTTTCTTTTTTAAAGTGGAGGATTTGCCCCTTCAAACGGCACCACTACGACCCACACATCTATTTACATTACTTTATACCCCACTTGAGTCCAAATTAGCGATTGAAAAAGCCTAATCGCGTCCTTAAAATTGTTGGTGAAGCACACCACAACCTTGCCGATACTCGTCGGCATATAAGGAGGATTAGGCTATGGCCCATCATAACACAATCTTGGGACAGA
>JACRLT010000043.1 GCA_016235185.1 Candidatus Omnitrophota bacterium | reverse complement strand
CGCCCTCCTCTACACTCTTAAAGCACGTTCCGCAGTCCCTGCATCTGTGATAACGGATAGGAAGACGGCTTGCATAACAGGTAATATTCTTGCTCCGGCACTTTGGGCACTTAACCGGAATGAACCGCACACCGTAATCCAGATGCCCGTCATCCGGGCGGCCGCGCGGTTTCTCGCGGGGCTGAGGCGTCCCGCTGTTGTGCAACCAGTCGGTTTTCCGTTCTATCCATCTCCCCATTAAATCCAAGATCCTTTCGTCTTGCGGAGCCAGCTCCCGCGGTTTTGTTCTTCGCTGGTAACCTGATGAACGCGCGGCGTATCTTCACGCCGCATATTCAGGGCCCGGATGATATCAGCGGCCGAAAGCGCATACACCTCAGCGTCGAGATAATGATTGGCTGAGGCTTCTTTCTTTTTCTGCCAAACTTCTTTGGCTTTGCCCGTTGTACGGTTGCGGATAAGCACTTTATGCTCCGAGGTAAACTGCGACAGATAATCATCCCCCGGGTTGCGGAAGATATGCCACTTGCAGGGATTCTGCGATGTGACTAAACGGTTTATTTTATCTTTATACTGCGTGACGTTCAGATTCCACAAAACAAGGCCGCCGGGAATAACTGCGCCGGTTCTTGAATTGATATCAATCTTGTTTGCGCGGTAGAACCGGCCTCCGGTGATTTCCTCAAGCCCTTTAACTGCCTTTGTTTTATCCTGCCACTGGCGGCAAAAGCGGTAGACCTCGTCCGTCCTGAAACCCGAATCGACGCAAGTCATATATACGCCCAACGTTTCAGTAGAACTTATCCTGCGGTACTCGGTCTTAAACAAACAATCTTCGATATCCTGCCAATATTCAACCCGGTCAGCGCGGATAAGCCACGACTCTTCATAATATCCCCAGCCGCGGATAACGTAATAAAAATGATCCTTCTGCACGTCGACACCGGCGGTCAATACCAAAACATCATCCGGAACTACGCCCTGATCGTAATCACGTGCAAGATTGCGGACTTTATCAACCGTCGTCTCTTCGATCTTCTCCTCCCATACCTCGGCAAGCCACGAGTTGACGAAATTCATCAACAGCTCAACGTAGTCCTTCGATTTCAAAAACTCCGATGCGATATCGCTCCATGTGAGCCACGGCGAATATAAAGAACTCACCCAAAAACCGCGGTTTCGATTATGCTCGTCTTTTTCCGCCTTCCACTCACCTGCCATCATCATCTTCTGCTTGTGGATATCGTCGATGCGTTTCTTGCAGTTTATGCATTCATACCATGCAAGCCGGTTGTTTTTTATCCGTTCCGGCGATGACTCTTCTTTCGGCCACTTGATCTGCCCGAAAACAAAAACCTGCGCTTTACCGCAATGAGGGCACGGCACATGAAACCTGCGCTGATCCGATTTGTCGTATTCGCGGAAGATATATCCTTCGCGCGTTGTGGGCGTAGAAACCTTGACCGTCTTTTTATTCCAAAAAGTCTTTTGCCGCTCGGAAGCCAACTTGATAGGATCTGCTTCCCGTCCGGAAAACTTTGGATACTTATCAACCTCATCCAAAAATAAATATCTTATAGGCCGTGACGCTAAATCTGCCGGGCTGTTCGACCCGGCAAAATAAAGAATCATCCGGTCAAAATGATATTCAAGTTTCGTAATATCATCGGCATTTGACGGAATATAACGGCTTAACACCGGAGAGGTATCGATCATCGGCTTAATCCGGTTATACGAAACGCTTCTAGCGTCATCCGCGCGCGGAGAAACCATAAGCGTAGGCCCCGGGTCCTGATCAATGATAAAAGCCAGCATGTTATACATCGTCTCAGTCTTTCCAACTTGCGAAGCGGCCATAACCGTAATCTCATCTACGTAAGGATCCGTAAAGGCGTCCATAATCCCTTTAAGATACGGCGTTCTCGAAGTCGACCACTGCCCGGGCTCCGCGGACGTCTTGACATCGAGCCTGCGGAATTTATCCGCCCACTCGCTCACCGTCATCTTGACCGGCAATACCCATTCGACGGCCGCGTACGGCACAACCGTCTTAAGAATTTCTCTTTCCAGTTTTATTGGCATTTTGTTTTCCCGCGAACTGTTCGATTATGTACCTGATCTCCTGATCCAGCATTTCACAAATAACTTTCGGGTCTTGCTGATATAATTTTGGCGCGACGTGTTTCGGCAGGCGAAGAAAACCGGCTTTGATACCCCGGATCTGATTCTTTACGATAGACACGTGATCTTCAAACGGTATAACCTCACCCTCTTTCTGCTTCAACTCGATTTCACTCAGCTTCGCGCGGTTCTTACGGTACTCCTTATCCCAATAATCCTTGCCGTTATCCTCTTCCGAACCCTGCTTGCCGTAAAACCATTTGAATACCTCTCCGACTTTAAACCGCGCAATTTCACCGGCCGCATCCCTGATGACCGGCATGCCCTGCTGAACATACCTGCGGATCATCCGCGGGGATTTCTCGAGATATACACACAAGGTCGGCAGATCTACCGTTCCGTCGATAACCCCTGCCGGACGCTGTTCGGATTTCTCAAACTCCTCAAGCTCTTTGAGTTCCTTGGACGATAAAGAACCGCGCCCGAGTTTCTCGACAAGGGCGATGTAGCGTTTCTTCTTGGCGATCTCAACAAGGTTGCGGTTCTTTTCATCCATTACTATCCCTTATCGCTTTTTTTCCTGAGAATTCCTCCCAGCGCCTTACCGCCACATCGCAAAAGACCGGCTCGATTTCCATGGCAAACACCCGCCTGTTTAAACGCTCGCCAGCGATAATCTGAGACCCTGAGCCGGAAAACGGTTCATAGCAAATATCACCCGGGGTTGTATGAACCCGCATGGGTATAGCAAAAACTTCAGTAGGCTTAACCGTCGGATGATCAAGGCCCGGATTGCGTTTCTTGCCTTCCCAGTCAAGCTCCCAAAGATCGGTGTGATATTCCGGAGTTGCCGGATCTCCAGACCTTAAGAAACCAACCGTCCACACACTGCCGATTGCTTTATTTTTCGGCTTATAATCCGGCTTATGCCCTTTAATCCACATCAAAAGACACGGCTCATGCCGCCACGAATAAAACGAATAGGTCAATATGACACACGGCTTAACCCAAACGATCTCTTGATGAATAAGTACGCCGATTTCTTTGCACAAGCCCTCGATATCCGACCTGCGCTTAGAAGCATGCCACATATACAAAGCCGTCTTTTCTTTAATCTGTTTAAGCCCCACGGTTAAAAACTTGCGCATGAAATCCACCGCGTCCGGAATATCAATCTCGTGATAAACATTCGACCAGTCCCGGCCGCCGTTCGGCCTGTCCGCTCCGGTATAGTCCACGCAATACGGCGGGTCGGTTGCAAACAAGCTTGCCTTGTGGCCATTCATAAGACGCAAAACATCTTTCTCTCTGGTAGAGTCTCCACAAAGAAGCCGATGCTCGCCAAGAATCCACAAATCACCCAGTTTGGTAATCGGCTTTTCCGGCGGCTCGGGAATATCATCCGGCAGAGTTTTACCATTACCCAAACTCTCGACACCCATGTCTCCGACACTTTCCCGAAGGCTTTTAAGCCGCAAGTTAAGATAATCATCCCCTGCCTCTTTCCGCAACCTCTCCAAAAGCGGAATAAGCGCGGCTGTCCACTGACCGGCAATCTCTGAGTTATTAAGCGTTACGTTCATCGCCTGTTCTTGAATCTCATCCAGATCCACCATAATGGCCGAGACTGTTTCCACGCCGTCCGACTGCAAAACTTTGTACCGTTGATGCCCGGAAACAATCCGCATGTTCCGCTTATTAACGATCAGCAAATCCACATACCCGAACTTCTCCAAACTGTGCCGAAGGCCCGCATACGCCTGTTCGGTTATTTCGCGCGGGTTATACGGCGCTGGCCGCAAATCCGCTACCTTGACCTCAATAATTTCCGGCTTAACATTAATTTTTGCCACCTTGCCCTCCTTTTACCCGATTTTATGAAAATGCCCAAAGTGATGGACATGGACATCGTTTTTAAAACCTATAATCACTGAAGGCTCGCGCCTCGCCCGACCCTCGCCCAACACCCCCTTCCAAGGACCCGTAAGCTTATTCTCGACGAGGAATGATGTTCGACAGCAATTGCCCGATCTTAGCCGGTTCTTTCTTAAGCCGCTCATGTTCCTGTAGCCTCATATCCATCAAAACCTGCTTCATCTGTCCGTCAATAGCCTTCTTAAACCATCCCCAAGCGTTCTTCACCCGGGCTTTATCCTGCATAAACTGCTTACATAAAGTGATAACAACCTTCGGCATAGGCGGGTAGCCTTTGTCTTTACGATACCTCTCAAGCAGACGGTATAAATCGACATCACCTGCCAGCCTCTCACACCACGAAACCAACTCTGCTACCTGTTCCCTGCCCGGATGAGCATAAGGCAAGTCCAGAGTTATCCACAGCTCTGCGGACAGACAAACGTTTGTTTTGTTCTTTTTATCTTGATCTATTAATTCTTGTTTGGGTGACACGGGTGTCACCAGCGGTAGTGACATCGGTGTCACTACTCCAGTGCCGCCAGTGTCACCGGTGACAGCAGTGTCACTACTTTTATCCACAGGCGAATTGAGCAGTTTATAAACATTGCGCCTGCCTTTTTTCCTCTCGATAGAAACGATTTCGATCTTCTCAAGAGTTTTAATCGTGCGCATAATCGTCCTGCGGCTGACATTGCAGTGAAGGGCAAGCGTGCGCAATGAGGGATAGCAGTTTTGATTCTTGGCGTTGGCGTAATAACACAGCCACGAATAAACCGAAACTCCGCGGTTACCGGCCTTCGCACTTACCAGATTCAAAGCGGCTTTATCAATCCATAGAAACTTCCCGTCGCGTAAATCCCTGATATCGATATTTCCCATAACATTCTCATCTCACCCAGCTGATCCAGCCCCACAACGCTAAAAAGAAATACACAACGAATAAAAACGACTGCGCATATAGCCGCTTCCTGAAATCGATTACTGCCCAGCAGGCATTGGTAAATATCCACAAAAGAAAACCGTTCGGGTCTTTATGCACATTCAACACAACCCCAATAATGGACAGGCCCGCCAGAAACCACATCATCAACTCTTTAAATTCTTTAGGGTCCTTGCCGAACGGACGGTTCGCTTCGATAAATTTCCGGCGGTTATACCAGCTCAGGTTTTTATAGATTTCTTTCCAGCCTTTATTGATTCTCATCTGCCGTCCTCCTTGGGCACGCGTTCATAGATAAACTTTTTGCGCCCGATTTCCTTGGTCATAAAACGCATGAATATCTGCGCCACATGCTCGCCAACCTCGCAGGAAACATCGACGACTGCCCGGTTGCCTGCCTCGATATAGCCGATATCCTTAACGCTGACCTTTTCTTCGCCGTGAATGCCCTCGGCCGCAAGAATCGCAAGCGCAAGCCTGTTCTCAATCAATTCTCCCGGCACATCTTTTTTGAAACTAAATCTGCCTACCTCTCCCATGTTCTCCCTCCTTACGTTTGCTCACTTCAGGTAATCTTCGAGCCCTTCCTTGCGGAAAACTTCCCTGATCCTTTGAATTTCATCCCTCAGCGTCCTGCGCGGAATACTCAAGCGTTTGCTCGCCTCCGACACGCTCAATCCTTCCTCGCCCAAGAGCCTGCATAATTCTTTTTGCCGAAAAGATAAACGACCGAACGCTTTCGATAACGCAACCGGCAGTTCAGCATTGCCGATCATTTTCACGGTATCGCTTTCTACGCCGATAAACTTCTCTGCCGCGCCTTCTCCGTCTTCCAAAAGCTGATTCAATGAAACGCTCTTCAAATCGACCTGCCTTTTCTTCGCCGTCTTCTCTTCAAGAATGTTAAAGAGTTTGTTTTTAACCACGCGCTTCATAAACGTTTTGACGGTGACCTCCCGCGCCGGATCGAACTGATCCTTGGCAAAGAACCAATGCGTTAAACATTCCTGCATCAGATCCTCGGAATCTTCGCGCGCAAGAATCTTCCAGTTGCCTTGAAATTCCCTGATCAAACATCGTGTAACGGTTATCTCCCATTCTTGAAAAAGTCCTTTGTAATTTTGGCTGATCGAGACACCCCCTTATATTAAGTGTCTCGAGTGCAACCATGTTTTTAATCCTTGGCGCCTCATGCTTGAATTTCCCGTGTTTTCGAAATATCTTCTTTGCCGGATATTTCATTGGCAGTAGGCTCCCTTTTAAGAATGCCAGCCATGACGGAAACGAAAGCCTGTGCGATTTTTTCGTTTTGAAGACGCCGCTCTGATCCTTCGAGAGGCTTCTCCGGATAAACGACTACGAATTTTCGGTTGCCGAATTTTCTTTTGAAATGATTTAAGTGCCTCCTGCCCATTTTTTTTGCCTCCACTAGACCCATACAGGAGTTTTCGTAAAACTGGCGGGAGAATTTTTTTGCAATGAAAAAACAACGCCAGTTCTATAACAATTCCTGTATAGGAATAGCGGGAGGCCTAATTTACCCCGCCGTATCAATGCGGGTTTTAACCTCTTGATATAGCTTGACTTGTAATGCTTTCCATTATAGGGTTGGGGTCCCAAAGAAAAAACGAATTGCGGCCGCGAGCCATGAAAGAAAAAATATTTTTAATAGAAATAAAGACGCTGGAAGGACAACGAAAGAAAAGATCGTCGATCAGACGACACCGGAGGGATCGGCTTGATTCTCAACACCAAACCGAATAAAAAGAAACGCTATATAATCTACACGCGCTGTTCTACCGATGATCAGGCGCAGGGCGATTTTACGACCCTTGACGCGCAGGCCCACCATTGCAAAAACATGATCGATGCCTTCGGTTACGAAATGGCTGAATTCGGCAAACGCGGCATCGTCAACGATGACGGATATTCCGGCAAAGATTTAAACAGGCCCGGAATACAATCAATACTCAGAGATATCCACGAGAAAAAATCATTCGACGGAGTCATCTTTTTCCGGTTAGACCGCCTCACACGCAACCCGCGCGACCTTTACATGCTCATCGATTTATTCCGCGATAAAGAGATAGATTTTATTTCGGTAAGAGAAAACCTCGACAGCTCAACAGCTATCGGAAGAGTCGTTATAGGAATCCTTGGATTGTTGTCGGCCTTCGAACGCGAGCTGACCGGCGAACGCGTAAAAGCCTCATGCGTTGCCCGGGTGCGCCAAGGTAGATGGGTAGGCGGCGCGCTCCCCTTCGGATACAAACTCATCGATGACGGCGCGCCTCTGCCGAACGGACGCCAGCCTCACAAAATCATCATCAATGAGGACATAGGCCCGAAGCTAAAAACAATCTGGAAGATGGCTTCGGATAATAGATCCTTGACTGATATCGGAACTGAATTGATGCGGATGGAACTCCCTACTCCGAACGGCGGGATGTGGAGAAAGCAAAGTATTGCGGCAATTCTTAAAAATACATTTTACAAAGGCATCATGCGCTATGCCGGTGAAATGCATAGAGGCAACCACGAACCTCTCGTGGACGATGCCCTATGGGAAAGGGCAAATATGCTGATCAAAGGCAGGCTACCCGGGCATAAGTTCACCAAACAGCCCAGAGAATATACCCATCTCCTAAACGGATTAGTGCGGTGCGGTAAATGCGGCAGTTACTACATCACGTATTTCGTCTACGGCCGGGGCCGGAAGAAATTCCACTACTATCTCTGTAGCCGCAGTCACCAGCAGATGGGCTGTGACGGTATAAAACTATCGGCAATCGGATTCGATAATGCCGTAATCGACTTCTTCAAACAGGCATCCAATGATCAGGAAATTCTTGTCACCGCCATAGGCGATGCAATCCTAGATGCCCGGCATAAGCTAGACAAAATCGAAAAAGAAGTCAAAGACATCGAGGAGAAATTAAAAATCGCAAGAGAAGCATCGGAAAAACTGCTCACCCTTGCGATGGAAGGCACCGTATCAAAAGGCCCTGTTTATAAAACCAAGATGGACACGCTGGATACCGAGATATTGACACTCCAAGAGAAACTATCGAAGCTTGAAGCCCAAAAGCAGGTCGCCCAGCTCTCCGCCCATTCAGCCGAATTCCTGCACTCAAACATACGCTTTGCCATGAAATATCTCGACCAAGCCCCGCCTGAAGCCCAAAAAGCCCTATTGCAGGCCCTAATCAAGTCGATAACCATCTATGATGACCGGGTCGAGCTAAAGATGTACGTAGGCAAACCTTTTGAAGAGATAATCTGCAGTTTACCCGAGGTAATCCACAAAGACGCCGATAATGCCCCTAAAAATGCAAAGACCCCGCAAAAAACCTGCGGGGTCACTACATCACTCGCTCTGGGTGCGAATGAACGTCCAAGTTGGCTGCCCCGCTTGGACTCGAACCAAGATACTCAGATCCAGAATCTGATGTCCTACCGATTAGACGACAGGGCAAAATGCCTTTTATGCAGGATACATCCTTACATTTTGCCCGTGCCGAGGCGCGATAACATCCTGCGCCGAAGCCAGGGCAATTCTCCCTTGAGGGAAATAGGATAAAAACGCGGACAACTTTTCATGTAGACGGCGCGACGAAACAGGCGATGCGCCTTACCACAAATTGTCTTTTAACCACTGGTCGGCACTCTTGATATCCCTGCCCATGCCTTTGACGGTTTCACAACCTAAAAGCATGGCACAGGCAAAGACGCAGGCCAAAACGGCGATAACGGCTGATCTAAAAGACGGTATTTTCATAGACTCTACTTTTTAAATGATCTGACTATACTGTCTATCCTGCGCAAGGTCCTCTGCTGGCCGAGCGCCTCTATGAACTCGAACATGCCCGGCCCCACGGTCTTGCCGCTTAAAGCCACGCGCAACGGGTGGATGAGATATTTTGTAGTGACGCCTAACTCTGTTACGGCTGACCTGAACGCCTCTTCGATGGGCCTTGCGCTAAAATCGGACAAGGCCGCGAACTTTTCCTTTAATACGGAAAACTCCTTTGTCATGTCCTGCGCAAAGAACTTTTCGCGTACAGCTTCGTCGATCTTGACCTCTTCTACAAAAAAAGGTTTTAACGCATCGGCGAGCTCAACCAGCGTGGTTGCGCGCTCACAGTATAATTTTAGTATACTCGGGATAGAATTACTATCAAAATTATTCGCATCTACAAAACCTTTTTCCGACAAAAACGGCGCAGCAAGCGCAGCTAGTTCTTCTGGCTCACGGCTTTTGATATATTGCGAATTAAGCCATAAGAGCTTATTCATATCGAATGTTGCCGCTGTCTTATTGGCGCCTGCGATGTCGAATTTTTTGACGGCATCAGACAAAGAGATTATCTCCTGGTTATTGCCCGGAGACCAGCCTAAAAGCATAAGGTAATTCACCAGGGCCTCGGCCAAAAACCCCATGCGCCTGTATTCTGTGACGGCGGTCGCGCCTGCGCGCTTTGACATGCGGCCTCCGCCCGCCCCTAAGATCATAGGTATATGGGCAAATTTCGGCAAACCAAACCCAAGGGCTTCGTAAATGATGATCTGCTTGGGCGTATTGGAGATATGGTCGTCTCCTCGGATGATGTGCGTGATATTCATCTCTGCGTCGTCAATAACGCAGGCGAAGTTATACGTCGGGGACTGGTCGGATTTTATCAACACCTGGTCCTTTATAAGGCCTGTATCGAACTTGATGGGGCCGTGTATCAAGTCGTCTATCTGGACCATTTTCTGTGGCATCTTTGCGATGATCGCCCCGGAGCCGTCTTCGGCCAAATACGCCTTGCCTTCATCGATGAGCTTTTTGGCGTATTTGCGATACACATCAAAGCGCTGGCTCTGAAAATGCAGCTCATCCCAGTTCAAACCCAGCCACTTAAGGCTGTCTAATATCTCGTCTAAATATTCTTTTTTGGAGCGCGCCTGATCCGTGTCTTCGATCCTTAGGACAAATTGCCCGCCCTGCGCGCGCGCGTAAAGCCAGTTGAACAGGCACGTCCTGGCGCCCCCGATATGCAGATACCCCGTCGGGCTTGGAGCAAACCGAACTCGCATCATAACTCTCCCACTGTCCCGAATAAACTGGAAACAGTTTCCCGAACAGATCGGAAACAGTTTCCTGAATCTTCTGGATCTGGATTGATGATCATTTATTTTTCTGCGCCCAGAAAAACCCTTCTTCCAGCGCACGTTTATTGATGGCGACGAGCTTCTGCCGGTGCGCCAACACCTCTTCGATGGACCTTTCCATGGTCTTTAAAGAAATTATTCTTTTCTTGGCCAGATAGACTCCTATGGCCACGGTATTTGCAACTTTTTCAAGGCCTAATTTTGAGGCCATCTCCGTTAATGGCGCATTTATGACTTCAAGCCTTCTCGACGTTGCCTTGCAATCCGCCAAAGATGAATTTACCAAAAGCAAACCTCTGCTGCGTATCGAGTTTTTGAACTTTTTTAAAGAAGGTCCGTTCATAATGATCACTGTATCGGCCTTCTCAAAGTCAGGAGAGGCTATCTGGTCATCGGATATGACGACCATGCAGTGCGCCGTGCCTCCGCGGACTTCTGCGCCGTAAGCCGGAAGCCAGCTGACGTACTTGCCTTCATGCATGGCTGAAAGCGCCAAGATCTTTCCCATCGCCATAATGCCCTGGCCGCCGTACCCCGCGCAGATGATCTTTTCCGTCATTTAAGTTTACCTAATTTAAAATACTGGCTCATATGATCTTCTATCCACTTTGCCGCATCAACAGGCGTCTTGTCCCAATATGTCGGGCACATAGAAAGGACTTCCACCATGGAAAACCCTTTATTTTGGATCTGGTTCTCAAAAGCCTGCTTTATCGCCCTTTTGGTATTAAAAACTTCCTTGGGGTTGCTTACGCTAGTGCGCTCAACAGAATAAACACCGTCTAAGAGGGCTAGCATTTCAGAGATCTTTAACGGATAGCCGGCAAGTTTTGCATCCCGGCCCAACGGAGTTGTCGCGGTCTTCTGGGATAATAACGTCGTAGGCGCCATCTGGCCCCCGGTCATGCCGTAAACAGCGTTATTGACAAAAATAACTGTTAAATTTTCTCCGCGGTTGGCAGCGTGGATAGTCTCTGCAGTTCCAATTGCAGCAAGGTCCCCGTCGCCCTGATAGGTAAAAACGACTTTGTCTGGCTGCACGCGTTTGATAGCAGTAGCCACAGCCAGGGCGCGGCCGTGCGCAGCCTCTGCGCAATCAAGCCGCCAATAATCATACGCTATCACGGCACAGCCGACAGGGGCGATAGCAATGGTCTTTTCGCGCACGCCCAGCTCATCAATGGCCTCTGCGACAATGCGATGCAAGATGCCATGGCCGCAGCCCGCGCAATAGTGCGTGGCTACATCGTATAAAGATTCAGTCCGTTTATAGTTTTTAGTCATATTTATTGAGGCTTAAATTCGAAATCCTAAATCCGAAACTCGAAAAAAATCAAAATATGCAAATGTTTCAATATTCCAAACTTATATTGACATTTGATCATTGTTTCGGATTTCGATATTAGTGCTTCGGGTTTAGAAATTTTAGCACTTCTCTCTCTATCTGCTTTTCTGTAGGCACGCCGCCTCCGCCGCGGCCGTAAAAACTTACCTGCGCGCCGCACTTAACCGAAAGCCGGGCATCTTCTACCATCTGGCCATAAGACATCTCGACGACTAAGAACTTTTTAACCCTTTTTGAGACTTTCTCCAGCTCCTTGGAAGGAAACGGCCAAAGTGTAATGGGCCTAAACAGACCTATTTTTTTACCCTGTTTCCTTAATTCATCCACCGCAGCGCCTGCAATGCGGCTCATGGAACCGTATGCTACAACAACGAGTTTGGCGTCATCTAAAAATTTTCCTTCAAACCGTACCTCGCGACTTGCGATGAGCCGGTATTTCTTCTGTAAGACAATATTATGCTTTTCCACATCGCCGCGCCTGATGTATAGCGACTGTACGATGTTAGGGCGGCGGCCTTGAGCGCCGGTCAATGCCCAAGGCTTGTCTATCTTCAAAGGCGCCCGGGCTTCATCGTCTGTCTCTATCCCCTCCATCATCTGGCCCAAAAGCCCGTCGGACAAGATCATTGAGGCGATACGGTAGCGGTCGGCGAGGTGAAACCCGAGCCTTGTTAAGTCATATGACTCCTGGACGCTCGACGGCGCCAGGACGATCATGCGGTAATCTCCGTGGCCGCCTCCCTTCGTAGCCTGAAAATAATCCGACTGCGCCGGCCATATATTGCCTAGGCCCGGGCCTGCGCGCATGACATTGATGACTACGGCAGGTACTTGGGCGCCGGCGATATAAGAAAGCCCCTCTTGTTTTAAGCTTATTCCCGGGGATGAAGAACTCGTCATGGAACGCACGCCCGAAGCGGATGCGCCGTAAACCATGCTGATGGCCGCAAGCTCTGATTCCGACTGGATAAAAATACCTCCACGCTGCGGCAGTTCCGTAGCCATATATGCGGTCAGCTCATTCTGCGGGGTGATCGGATAGCCGGCGTAAAATTTACATCCGGCTGCTATGGCAGCCTCTCCCATGGCTTCGTTGCCCGACATCAGAATCTTTCTAATCATGGTATAGAAACTCGAAATTAGAATTTCGAAGCACGAAACAAATCTTAATGTTCGAATGTTTTAATTTTCGACAACTAATCTTATTTTGTGTATTGATTTTTTGAATTTTTTCAAACATTGTTTCGGATTTCGTATTTAGCGCTTCGGATTTATCCTTCTATTTCAATACAGGTATCAGGGCACATAATAAAACAAAACCCGCAGCCCGTGCAGTTATTTTCGTCGACTACAACAGCGGTAAAGATCCCTGCCTCGTTAAGCTTATCCTCAAGCTTTAAATTCTTTTTAGGGCAGCACACTACGCACAGGCTGCACCCTTTACACCGGATCTTATTGATCTTTATCTTTGACATTATCTGCGCAAGGCCCCCTTTACGCTTTCGGCTATCTTGCGCGCCGTCAGTCCGTATCTTTCAAGCAAGTCTTTTCTCTTATCGAATGTAATGAACTCGGATGGCAACCCAAGCAACTTAACAATCTTAGGTTTTCCGCCGTCTCCCTCCAAAACCTCCAAGACCGCGCTTCCAAAACCGCCTTTTAAAACACCTTCTTCAACAGTGATCATCGCCGGATATCTATGGTAAAGATCCAATATAAGAGATTCGTCGAGCGGTTTTATAAAACGCGCATTGACAACAGCGGCATGGATATGTTCGCCTTCCAATATCTGCGCCGCATCCAGGCAAAGATGTACCATGCTCCCTACGGCTAACAGGACTACATCAGTACCTTCTTTTAAAACCTCTGCCTTGCCCAGCCTGACACTTGTAAAAGGTACTGTGTTAGGCCTCAACAATGCTATATCCCTCGGATAGCGGATAGCTGTCGGAGCCTCCATGGTTTGCGCGAATTCTAACATCGCCTCAAGATCTTCCTTATCAGCCGCAGCCATAACCACTATATTAGGCAAATGGCGCAGATAAGCAATATCAAAAATACCGTGGTGCGTAGGGCCGTCTTGCCCCACTATGCCGGCACGGTCGATACAAAGGACGACACCCAGATTCTGCAAACACATCTCTTCTGCGATCTGATCATAGGCCCGCTGCAAAAAAGTAGAATAGACTGCAAAGTAAGGCTTTAAGCCGCCCTGCGCCAGCCCGGCGGCAAACCCAACGGCATGCTGCTCGGCTATGCCGACGTCAAAAAATCTATCCGGGAACATCTGTGCAAAACGGTCCAGGCCTGTGCCTTCGGGCATTGCGGCGGTTATTGCGACTATTTTTTTATCCTTCTGTCCTAACTCAATGAGCTTAGAGCCGAATACATCCGTAAACGTAGCGCGGCAAGCCTCAAGCGAAGACTCGACCTCGCCGCTGACCATGTTAAAACATGGCGTGCCATGAAACTTAATCGGCTGGTTTTCTGCCGGCGCAAACCCCTTGCCTTTTTTTGTAACTACGTGGAGCAGCACCGGCCCGCGCAGTAAAGAGACGTTCTTTAAAGTGTCTGTTAGCAGGCCGATGTTGTGGCCGTCTAACGGCCCAAAGTACTTAAAACCCATCTCTTCAAAAAAGATGCCGGGCACGATCAGGCCTTTAAGCAACTCCTCAAATCTGTCAACGAGCTTTAGTAACCGCGGCCCAATACGGGGAAGGCGTTGTTTTAAAAAGGCCTCGCGCGCTTCCTTGAATCGGTTAAAAATAGGCTTAGATATTATCTTGTTCAAATAGGTGCTTAAAGCTCCTACGCTAGGGGCGATTGCCAGGTCGTTGGAATTAAGTATGACCAGGATGTCTTCCCCGATATGGCCGGCATGATTTAAGGCCTCAAAGCACATGCCGCCAGTCAATGCGCCATCGCCTACGATCGCTACTATTTTTTCGTTAGTCCCCTGTATCCGCCGCGCAGCCGCCTTGCCCAATGCCAAAGATACCGATGTTGAGCTATGGCCTGTGCTGAAAGGGTCGTAGCGCGATTCTTGCCTGGACGGGAACCCGCTCAAACCATCTTTCTGGCGGAGCGTGTCAAAACTGGTATTTCGCCCTGTAAGGATCTTGTGCGCATACGCCTGGTGGCCCACGTCCCACACAATGATATCCTCCGGCGCGTTAAAACAATAATGTACTGCGACGGCTAACTCCACAACCCCCAGGCTGGATGCCAAGTGGCCCCCGGTCTTGGAGACAACGCTGATGATGCGCTGGCGCACCTCTGCGGCGACATCTGCAAGTTTTTCTACAGGTACCATCTTTAAATCCTGCGGTGATTTGATGTTTTCAAGCAACATGACCCTTGGCGTTTAGCCCTCTTTTTCTTGCAGCGGTTTTATCTTGGCCTTACCGTCCTTGGATTTGGAAATGACTTCGATCTTTTTCCTCATAGAATCCAATGACTTGATGCATGTATCCGCAAGCTTGACACCGTCCTCAAATTTTTCGATCGACTTTTCCAAAGAAAGTTTTTCTGAATGCAGGTCCTCTACGATCTTTTCCAGCTTTTTCAAATTATCTTCAAAGCCCATGATTTACCCTCTCTTTCATCAGTAAATCATCCCGATCCGCCACAGGCGGAGAGGGATCATTCCCATTATACCATGTTAGAAAATTTCTATCACCTCGCTGACGAATTCGCCGCGGGAAAGCCTTGTTTTAACCTTGTCGCCTTTATTCAGGCCTTCTGTTGTGCCAAGTATCTTATTCTGCTCAAACAAGGATGTTATGCTATAGCCCCTTTTTAAGATCACAATGGGACTAAGGGACTCCAGCCTGTCAATAAGGCTATTGAGCTTCAGGTCTTCGCGCGCCAGCCTCTGGCCAAGAGCGCGCTCAAGCGCGCAAGACAGCTCGTCTATGCGCTGCACATGTTGCGGCACGATATCGCCAAGAGCTCGCGTAAGCGCCAAAGTAAAGTTCTCTATCTTGTCGTCGAGCTCGGAGCGCGCAGGCATGACTATCTCTGCCGCAGCCGACGGCGTTGGCGCCCTGCGGTCAGCCACAAAATCCGCAATAGTATAATCCGTCTCGTGCCCGATAGCTGATATGATCGGTATCTTTGAATTAAAAATAGCGCGGGCAACCGCTTCTTCGTTAAAACACCACAGGTCCTCTAAAGACCCGCCGCCGCGCGCCAGGATAATAACATCGACATTACCTGCCCTGTTGAACTCCTCAATGGCAGCGACCACTTCATCTTTTGACTCATCCCCCTGCACGCGCACAGGGTTGATTATGACGTGGTGGCCTGGGAAACGCCTATCCAGGACATGCAGGATATCGCGTATTACAGCGCCGGTCGGAGATGTTATGACTCCGATAGCCTCCGGCAAAAAAGGCAATGGTTTCTTACGCGCCTCTTCAAACAACCCTTCCTTCGCCAGCTTTTCCTTTAATTGCTCAAAGGCCAGCTGTAGAGCACCCTTGCCGTGGGGCTCGATCGTATCAACATAAAGTTGGTACTGGCCGTCACGCTCATAGACGCCGACCCTGCCGCCGCAAACAACTTTCATCCCGTCGGCAAGCGCAAACTTGATACGTCCTGCGGCCTGGCGGAATAAAACACAACGCAATGAACTCGTTGCGTCTTTGAGGCTGAAATAACTGTGTCCGGAGGAAGGCTGGCGGAGATTAGAGACTTCGCCTTCGATCAAGATGTCGACGAAAATATTCTCTAGGGCTTCCTTGATATCAGCGGTAAGTTCGCTAACAGTCCATATTCTTGGCTGTTTTAACATGGAAATCCGCAATGTTGGTGTCCAGTGGCATCCGCCGAAGCAAGACCCTACGGTTCGTCATGATCTAGTTGCGTAGGCGGACCGGCTTTTTCCCTGATGCGCGCGATCTTTAAAGCCTTGCCGGTCAGCTCGTCTATTTCGACCAGCGCGCCGTGAAGCTCTACATCTTCGGTGCCCAACTCAAAGCGCGTGGGCATACCTGTCATAAATCTCTCAATGATCCTGTCTTTTTTCCTGCCGATAACAGAGTCATAGGGGCCTGTCATGCCCGCATCGGTCAGATAAGCGGTGCCTTTGGGTAAAATGCGCTCGTCCGCCGTCTGGATATGCGTATGAGTCCCCAAAACAGCAGAAACCTCGCCGTCTAAAAACCATCCCATCGCCACCTTTTCACTTGTCGCCTCTGCATGCATATCCAGGACGATAATATTGGTTTCCTGTTTTAATGCCTTGATCTCTTCCTGCACAACGTGAAATGGCGATTCAACCATGGCGTCGATAAACACCCTGCCCAAGAGACAGATAACGCCCACCTTTTTCCCGTCCCCTGTCTTAAAGACAACGCTGCCATGCCCAGGAGTCATCTTCGGAAAATTGGCAGGCCTTAAGATATTGGGATCATTCTGCAGAAGCTCTACGACCTCGGGACGCTTCCAGATGTGGTCGCCGGATGTCAATACGTGGCAACCGGACTGGAAGAGGTCGCGCGCTGTGCGCGGGGTAATGCCGGAACCGCCGGCGGAATTCTCTGCGTTAGCAATAACAACGTCTATACCCTCTCTTTGTTTTAATTTAGGGAGGATGGTTTTTACCGCTGCGCGGCCTGGAGACCCTACAATATCTCCGATGAATAGTATTTTCATAATTATTTTTCCCTATGCTCTACGCCCTTCGCCCTATGCTATTTCGCGTACTCTATTGCTCTTGTCTCGCGGATCACAGTCACCTTGACCTGACCAGGATATTCCATACCTTCTTCTATTTTTTTACGGATATCGCGCGCCAGCACAACAACATCATTATCCGATATCTTCTCGGGCTGAACGATGATGCGGATCTCGCGGCCTGCCTGGATAGCAAAAGCCTTCTCTACGCCCTTAAAGACGTTGGCAATAGACTCCAATTTTTCCAGCCTCTTGACGTAAGTCTCAAGCGTCTCCCGCCGGGCCCCCGGCCGTGCGGCGCTGATAGCATCAGCAGCAGCAGCCAAAACTCCGTAAAGGCTGGTCTTTTCTACCTCTTCATGATGAGCCTCAATACCCTGTATAACGATCTCCGTTTCGGAGAATTTTCTGGCAAGCTCTGCTCCTAACCTCGCGTGTGTACCTTCGATCTGCTGGTCAAGCGCTTTTCCGATATCATGCAAGATTCCGATGCGGCGGGCGATCTTCGGGTCAAGCCCGACTTCATCCGCCAATACACCCATCAAAAGCGCCACTTCCTTGGAATGCTGCAAGGCATTCTGGCCAAAGCTGGTGCGGTATTTCAGGCGGCCTATCATCTTGACGAGCTCCGGATGAATACCGTGCACGCCGATATCAAAAAGGACGCGTTCGCCCTCCTCTTTTATCTTGATCTCCATCTCTTTTTTCACCTTTTCGACCAACTCTTCGATCCGCCCTGGATGGATACGGCCATCGGAGATCAAACGTTCCAATGAGATGCGCGCGATCTCGCGGCGCACAGGGTCAAAACCGGAAAGCATAACAGCCTCCGGCGTATCATCGATAATAACATCTATGCCAGTCGCCATCTCAAAAGCCCTGATATTGCGGCCTTCGCGGCCGATTATGCGGCCCTTCATGTCATCTCCCGGGAGATTCACTACGCTGACCGTCGATTCCACCGCGTGTTCTACGGCACAACGCTGTATAGCATAGGTGATAAGTTCCTGCGCTTTTTTATCCGCGGTTTCTTTGACCTCATCTTCTGACTTCTTGATAAGAACGGCTTTTTCGCGGTTCAGCTCGCTCTCTAATTTGGACAAAAGCAGGACCTTGGCCTCATCAGGCGACATGTTGGAGATCTTGTGCAGCCTGTCTTTTTCTTCGGCCAGCACCCTGGCGAGTTCGTCGTGCTTGGCCTTTAGCGCATCTTCCGCGCCTTTCAAGTTTTTTGCCTTGTCTTCGAGTTCCCGCTCTTTCTTCTCCAAAAGGTCCACGCGGCGGTCAAGGTTCGCCTCGCGGCCAGAAATACGCTTTTCCAGATTGGAAAGTTCGTCGCGACGGTCGCGCGTCTCTTTCTCAAAATCCTGGCGCATCTTGAAAAGCAGGTCTTTGGCGTTAAGTTCGCCTTCGCGGCGCAACGCCTCGGCGGATTTCTGGGCTTCGTCGACGATACTCTTTGCCTCTAACCTGGCATTCTTAATTTTCTGCTGGGTCATGGACTTTTTCAAGATAAGAAAGAGCAGCGACAGGCCGACGCCTGCGGCAACACATATGACACCCAATAGATATATATTGATCCCTGTTGACATGCTTAGTTACCTCCTCAATTTTGCAATATTTCAGATACCTCTACCGCTCAAAATTGACTCCGAAGCTTGCCCCCTCTGTTTCGTTTTGCTTTCGCAAAGCGAAACAAAACGATGGGGGCGTTTAAGCAAGGAGTGAATTTCTGTTCCTTCTACCCATGTTTAAGCAAAGAGGACTTTGGAGACGGAGAGGTCGTGAGGTTCCAGAGGAGGGAAATCGTCGATCACCTGGAAATCAAAAGCAAGGCCGACAGTAGGAACGTCTTTTTGGAGCCGGCTTAAAAATCGGTCATAATACCCCATCCCGCGCCCGAGCCGGTTACCGGCCTCGTCAAAAGCGAGGCCAGGGACAATAACCAGGTCTATTATTTCTGGGGGGATGGGCCGAATGTATTCTTCTTTGGGGTGCAGTACCCCGTATGGTCCGATTTTAAGTTCTGCGTCCAGGTCCTTTAAAAGAGACGGGAAGATCTCCCTCTTCTCTCTTAAGATCACAGGGACAGCAACCTTTTTTCCTTGCTTAATGGTATCTCTGATCATCCTCAACGTATCAACTTCTCCGTCAAACGAAAGATAGAACAAAACCGTCTTTGCTTTTAAAAACTCCTTTAATAAAAAAAGTTTCTTGGCGATCTTAGAACTTTTATGTAGTCTCTCTTCCTCCTTGTGGTTCTCTAGTTTCTTCAAGACTTCTTCCCTGATCTTTTTTTTCTTTTCCTGGATCATTGAACACCCATGGGCGCAGCCATTTAGTGAAATCCCGCCGAAGCCACCTTAGATTTAATTTTAGCGAAGGCGGGATGACTATGCGCCTTGTTTCCTCTTGTTGTAGTCGTCGATCGCTGCCTTTAAAGCCTCTTCGGCTAACACAGAACAGTGCATCTTGACCTTGGGCAAGCCGCCCAGCGCCTCGGCCACCGCCTTGTTGGATATCTGCAAAGCCTCTTGGAGCGTCTTTCCCTTGACCAGGTCTGTCACCATGGAACTGGTGGCAATGGCAGCCCCACATCCGAAAGTCTTAAAACGGACGTCCTTGATCTTTCCATCCTCTACCTTTATGTAGAGCCTCATGATGTCACCACATACGGGATTTCCGACGTTGCCTATGCCATTGGCATCGGGCAAGTCCCCCACGTTGTGCGGGTTCAAAAAATGCTGCATTACTTTTTCACTGTATTGTACGTTTCCTGCGTTTTCCATGATGGAAATCCCCTGGGCAATCCCGCCTTACGTTGTGAGTCGGGATTGCCCATCCAGTGACACCCCGCCGAGTGTGCCAAAATTATCAAAGAAAATTTTGGCACATCTACGAGGCGGGATAAATCCAGTATTTTAACCGTTTATGCGCATTATGCGGCCAAAAGCCGCAAAATATGGAGCCCGCCCGGGCTAAAATCCTTGGGCGGAATACTCAAGCGGCCACAACTTATCCGCGCCCTTTAAGGGCGCGGTTTTAGACCGCGGAGTATAAATTATCACACTTAGGCGTTTATGTCAATTTATCAGTCTTTGCCCGGGTTGCCGGCTGTATATACCCTATATAAAACTTCCCTATCCTTTTCATGATGCTTGGGAATTTTCCCATTTTCTTATACTCCATGGGTATAAGTTCCTTAAAATAAGGATCAGTAGAGATATAGTAACCCTCCCTTAAATTGGCGCCGATGACAGTCATTAATTCCGGGGAGACCATCTCAAAGAACATCCCCCAGTCGCTTCTTCTGCCGGTTTCAAGCGTGATATAATCCGCAAAGGCCCCGTCATAAATATGAAGTATGGCATCTTTTGGGATAGAGCTGTTGATATAGGCAAGCAGTTCCAATGTATCCTTTTCGCTGAAAAAGTGTTGGATCCTGACTGCGTGCTTCCCCTTCAAGGGCGCGCCGGATGCCAAAGACATGATCTCGTTCGATAAAGGTGTTGGCCTAAAAGATACTTCACTTCTTTTCAAGCCCATAAAAGCAATGTTTTGCTTATTCAGCTCAAAAAGATGGGGCGTTAGAAAGTGGAATTCAAAAAAGACACAGGCCAATATCAACAGGGCCAAAAACATCCTGACCGCCGGGCCGGCCAGCGGCCTTTTTATATACTCTGCCCTGCGCATGACCAGGTAAAACCCTAAACCGGCCAAGACAGAGGTCACAATAGGCGTGTGCGCGTTAAACCGGACCCCCTGGAAAAGAAATAAAAAGGCAAAATAACTCCAGAAGCCGGCCAGCAATAAACTATATTTGAAATCTTTTCGCCTGTGTTTATAGCAATAGAACAACCCGAAGGGCAAAAACAGCCATAACACTGCATTGAAATGTAAGAAGATCTCGTGAAAACCAATTCGCAATGAAAACAGGTCGAGGGTTTTTAAATCAAGACAGCGATTAAAAACCTGTCCCCTGAATTTATAAACGCGCAAGACCCAGGGCAAAAAAAGCAGGATCGCTGAACCAAAAATAATAAAAAAATTTTTCAAATATTCCCTAAGATATTTTCCGTCGGAAAGGGCCGCTATTAAAACAGTGGCCACCATGATCAGGGCAAGGCCATAATGCAGATATAGGCAAAAGGCCATGATCAGAAAAGGCAAAAATATCTTCTTCTTATAATAGAGGTAAATAAATGGAAGATACAGAACACAGGCTAGGGAAATGGGCGCAACCGAAGTCTGCCACCACCACATTTCGGTATTAGCGGCAAAAAATATGGCGGCAAAAAGAGCGGCGCCCGCATTGAAGAATCTCCTGGAAAAAAACCATACCGCAAATAACCCCAGGATAGTTTGCAGCACTGCGATAAGCCTGCCTATATCCATATAGGCCAGATTTGTGCTTTTATGCGCGAACCATACGATCAAGTGCTGCATTGGAGGGTAGAGTTGCGCACGGCCCAAGGGGGCGAATTCATAATCGTCCCATTCGGAGATCTGTCCCTTATCGGCGAACATTTTTCCCATCAGGAGATGATAAGGAGTGTCAAGCTCCGTAGGATAACGCTGCCAATTCGACACAAGAAAAAACAGGTGGGCAATTAAAAAAATTAGGGCGAGTTTATCAAAAAATCTTTTTTGCGCTAATAGCATGAGACTATAGTTGTCTAGATCCAGGCTTTGCAGACTTCCGGTGATCCCTGGCCGATAGACGTTTTTTTAATTGCTCTACACGGCCTTTTTCTTTTAATCTTTTATAGATCAAGATCCAGGCACAATCCTTGTTTTCGTCTGTCTCGCACTTGCCTTTATTCTGGCCTCCGCACGGGCCGTTCAAAATTCCCTTGGTACAGCGGGTCACGGGGCATATGCCTTCGGTCAGGTCCAGGATGCACTCCCCGCAGCTGCTGCAGACCTCGCAGAATTTGCCGTCTTTATCTATAAGCGCTCCGAACAAGCTGTCGCACCCAGGGTACACGTCAAGGCCAAAGCGGTCGTTCTCCTTAATGCACTGAACGCCGGAGCCGCACGCAAGGACCAAAACAGCATCGGATTGCTTCAAAGCATCCTTGTTTTTGGCAAAGGCTATTTTTGCCTGCGCGCTGACGCAGGTAACATCCGGGGTCACGCTGCCTGTGACGACCTTGCCGTGCGATCTCAAAAAATCCGCCATCTTCCCGACCTCGTCCTCGCCGCCGGTCTTGCAAGTGGCACTGCAGTCCCCGCAGCCGACGATAAAGATCTTACTCTTGACTGCCAGTATTTTTAAAATATTTTCTTGTGATTTCTGTTTAGTAATAATCATTGTTTGGTTATTGTTTCTTGGAACTTGGTTATTTATTTAGGTCTTTTAACCTCTCTTTTATCTTTTTTTCATAGCCGATATCCTGCGGCTCATAAAATTTTATTTTGCTGGGCATGTACTCCTGCTTGACGTAATGGCCGGGAAAATCATGCGCATATTTATAATCTTTGCCGTGGCCGAGCCTGTCGCCGTCCGCTGTTGCGTCTTTTAAATGACGGACCTTGGCCTCCCTGACCTCTTTTAAAGCCTTCTCAATGCCCAAATATGCGGCATTTGATTTCGGGCTGCATGCAACATAGACCGCTGCTTGTGCCAAAGGGATCCTCGCCTCCGGCATACCTATGAACTCTGAAACACCCAAAGCGGCATTCGCCAAGACGAGCGCCTGGGGATCTGCATTTCCGACATCCTCGGAGGCGCAGATGCAGATGCGCCTGGCTATAAACCTGGGGTCCTCTCCTGCGTAGATCATCTTAGCCAGCCAATACAATGTGGCGTCGGGGTCAGAGCCGCGCATAGACTTGATAAAAGCCGAAATGGTGTCGTAATGGCCGTCTTCATTTTTGTCATATACCACTGCCTTCTTCTGTATGGAGTCCTGGGCATCTTTTAGGCCAAAGCGGATAACTCCGTCTTTGGCCTTGTGCATGCTCTTGACGCCTATTTCTAAAGCATTGAGGCTTCGGCGCGCATCCCCTTCGCAGGACTTAGCCAAAAATCCGAGCGCCTCTTTCTCATACTCGATCTTCAAAGCCCCTAAGCCGCGTTCGGTGTCTTTTAAGGCGCGTTCCAAAACAGACTGGATCTCTTTTTCGGTAAGCGAATGGAACTCAAAGATGAGCGAACGCGAAAGAAGAGGAGCTGTCAGCGCAAAAAAAGGATTTCCAACCGTGGCGCCTATAAGGGTAATGCTGCCGTCTTCGATATCCGGCATCAGCACATCCTGCTGGGATTTTGAAAAACGATGGATCTCGTCGATAAAAAGTATGGTCTTCTGCCCCGAAGCCTTCAGGCGTAACTTCGCCTGTTTTATAACGCGACGCAGCTCTTCCACATTGGATGTGACCGCGTTAATAGGCTCAAAATAGGAATGTGTGATGTTGCTGATGCAGGTAGCAAGCGTCGTCTTGCCGGTGCCGGGAGGGCCGAAAAAAATAACCGAGGTCAGGCGATCTGCCTCAATGGTCTTGCGCAACAGCGAGCCGGGGGCCAGAATGTGTTCCTGGCCAACAAACTCGTCTAAATTAACAGGCCGCATGCGGCTTGCCAGAGGTTCATGCTCGCGCGAAGAAGTTGTTTTATCCGTGAAAAGCTCTTCGGGAGAACTTTGAAGTGCTTTATTCTTACTCATACAATGTGTTCATCCTACTTCGCTAATCAGCTTGTGCGATTAGCTTCGTAGGATTTCGCTTAAATAATACATTGCGGTGCTCAAAAAAAATCCCCGCATTGCCGTCAGCTAGGTGGTCTGAACCCATTCAGACAAGTGGGTGTCCTCTCAGCGGCCCTCGGGCTCGCGTGAAGGTGGACTCCCTTTTGATTGGTGTTGGTTCAACAATCATCAATCGCCGACGCACACCGCAGGGATCTTCTAAATTCCCTTCTTTTCCTGATAAAATTATATCACAGCTGATTTTTGAATTCAAGGCGAGCCTACCTTATTTTCAAAGATAATTCGCCGGTCAAAGATCCCAGGACCTTTTGGTGTACGGAATTAACCTCTTCGTCGGTCAGTGTCTTGGATGCACAGCCGTATTCGATCGTTATCGTCAACCCTAACTGCCCAGCCGGAACCTCTTGCCCCTGATAGATATCCGCAAGCGAAACGCTGCGTATAAGCCCATCGGCCTTGGACTCTATCAATGCCTTGATGCGGCTATAAGGAGCGTCTTGGCCGGCTAAAACGCTTACGTCCCTTATGATCGAAGGTATTGAAACTATCCGGGAGAAACTCTTTTTTAGATCAGCCCTGTGGGCTAAAAGTTCAAGAGATACCTCTGCAACATATACATCCTCTTTACCTTTTATCCCCCATGCCCTCTTGACATCATTGTTGACCATGCAGAAAACAGCCAGTGTGTCTTTGCCTGCGATTATCTCGCAACCTGTGTTTTTTTGCGCAAAAGGCATGCTCTCTGTTTTTTTAATTTCGTAGTTTTTAACTTTAGCTTCTTCTAACAAGGCCTCTATCATGCCTCTTATGTCGAAAAGAGTGTAGCGCTTGGACTCTTTTTGCCAAGTGCTGCGCTTCTCTCCGCAAAGCACGATCCCCAAGCTCAAAGTTTCCGGGCCCTTGGATGTGCCTTCAGCGCCAAAAACACGGGCGATCTCAAAAAACTCAAGATCCTTATTGTTATGATTTACGTTAAATGAAACACAATTTAATAAGGAAGGAATAAGGGTAGGCCGCAAAATACGCAGGTCACGGGTTAATGGATTTTCCAATTCAAGCAAGTTAGCCCCGAGCTCCATCGCTGTTTTTTTATAATCCTCGTCGCCTGTCAAACTATAGGTAATTACCTCTTTTAAGCCCATATTAACAAGAAGGCCCTTAGCGCGCGCCTCCAGAGTCCCGACAGGCGGCACATCTAGGGCAAATGGCTTGATCGCCGGAGCAGTCAAAGGTATCTTATCATAGCCCCATACGCGCACAAGCTCTTCGCTCAAATCTTCCTGTATCTTTATGTCCCGGCGCGTTGTGGGCACGCTCACCAGGAAACTATCCTTTCCGCCGCGATATCCTACGGAGAAACCTAATTTTTCAAAAATATTCTTTGCCTGGCTCGCGGTCATCTCCATGCCCAGTGTGTCAAGCGCCTCGGACAGGCAAAAATGTATCTTTCTCGGAGCCTGTGCCGGAGCTTTGCCTGCCTGCTCGGCGCAAACAAAGGCGCCGCCGGCAATCTCTTTCGTCATCTCTGTGGCGCGGTCAATAGCGCGCCTGACTGTCGACACATCTACCCCGCGCTCAAAGCGATACGAAGAATCAGAAGCCACTCCTAAAATACGGCTGCCTCTACGCACGACTACAGGGTCAAAATACGCGCTTTCCAGAAGGATATTGGTCGTCTTACCGCTTACTTCTGTTCCAGCGCCGCCCATGATACCGGCTACAGCTATTGGTTTGCCGGTTTGCCGGTTGGCCGGTTGGCCGGTTTTGTCATAGACCCCGGCAATAACAAGGATATTTTCGTTCAAGATCCTTTCAACACCATCAATAGTCATTATTTTTTCATCTTTTTTTGCTCTTCTAACAATGATCTTTAACTGGTTAACGGGCTCACCGGCTAACTGGCTAACGATTTTATCGAGATCAAACGCATGCAGAGGCTGGCCGGTTTCCATAAGGCAATAGTTGGTTATATCGACGACGTTATTTACAGAACGCAGGCCAAGGGCCTCTAACCTTTTTGCCAGCCACTGGGGCGAAGGTCCGACCTTGACGCCTGCGATCACATTACCGTAGTAAAATGCGCAGTCTTTTGAGTCTTCAATGGAGATAGACAGCTTGCATAGAGCATGGGGCTTAGAGCATAGTATCTTCTTACCCTTAGCCCTTTGCCCTTTGCCATACGCAGAATTTCTTAATTCTGCCCCTGTTATGGCCGCGATTTCACGCACGATACCATTGACACTTAGCCAATCCGGCCTGTTAGACGTCACCTCAATATGATAAACCCAATCATCGCCGGACTTCTCAAGAAGTTCTACGCTCAAGCCGGCCATACTCAATTTATCTGCTAGAGCCTGCGGGCTTACTTTTATGTCTAACAGTTCTTTGATCCAAGAATATGTGATCTTCATCAGAATTGTTCCAGAAATCTTAAATCGTTTTCAAAAAATAGCCTGATATCGTTTATACCGAATTTCAGCATCGCGATGCGTTCCACTCCCATGCCGAAGGCAAAACCGCGCCACTTTTTAGGGTCGTAGCCGCCGGACTTCAACACATGCGGGTGCATCATGCCGCAGCCCAATACCTCTATCCAGCCGCTTTTTTTGCATACGGAACACCCCTGGCCGCGGCATAAGAAACAGCTTATATCCACTTCGGCAGAAGGTTCTGTAAAAGGAAAGAAGCTTGGCCTGAAACGCAGTTTGGTTTTTTGCCCGAACATCTCCTGGGCAAAAGCGATCAAGATACCTTTAAGATCAGAAAAGCGTATCTTCGCATCAACAGCTATGCCCTCCACCTGATGGAACATAAAACAGTGAGACGCATCCACTGAATCCGGACGATAAACGCGGCCCGGCATAATGATCGCAACAGGCGGCTTGGCAGCTTTCATTGCGCGTATCTGCGCCGGAGAAGTATGGCTCCTTAACAACAGTTTGCCCGTTGAACCGGCTAACCGGCTAACCGGCTCACCGGCTAACTTGATATAAAATGTATCGAACGCGTCGCGTGAGGGATGTTCAAGCGGGATATTGAGCGCTTCAAAATTATGGTATTCCGTCTCGACTTCCGGGCCGTCAAATATTTTAAAACCCAGGCGACGGAATATATCGCAGATCTCCGACTCGACTTGTGTTAACGGATGGAACCGGCCAAGCAGTGGTTTTTTCCCGGGCAAGGTTACATCGATATAACCGTCCGGCGCAGAAGAAACAATGGCAGCCAGTTGGGCCTCTTTTGCAGCTAAACACACGCCTATCTTATTTTTCAGATCATTTAGGCCGGAGCCGTACGCCTTTCTTTCATCTGCGGGCAGCGTCGGGATCCTGGCCATGAACTCGGCAACAACACCTTTCCTGCCAAGATATTTTATGCGCAGCTCTTCGAGCGCCGCCTTATCGGCAACAGCCTCTATCTGGAGCTTCGCCTCGTCTGCAATATGTGAATAATCAATAGGCACGCCAATACTCCTAAAAATAAACTTAACAATAAAACTTTCTTGCGCGTGATGGTTTCATGCACAACGCTACCTTCTTGCAACACGATGAGACCATAGGCATGGATATCCAGGCCGCCGCCATGCTCAACGCACGCTCGGTGGAAAACCCCGCTAACGCCCAACCAATCCCCCCGGACTCCATAGCTGCCTGCGCGCCTGATATCTTGAGCCATGCTGCACGGCGCCCAAACGCCAATAGCGTTAGCCCCGTCATTTAAATTGAGCCAGACAAAATCGCCGCGGCCCAGAACAGAACCTATGAGCTCTCCTTCGTACTCTACGATCTTGCCGTCATGCGCCTTTGCATTGGCAATCAGATCGGCGCTTGAGATTGACTGCGCAAAAACAGTTACAACTCCCAAGTTCCAAATCCCAAGTAAAAAACAAATCAAAAATAATTTTAACTTGAGACTTGTGACTTGAGACTTGTGACTAATCATTTACTTGCCCCTGAAGAACGAAATCATAAAAGCCCCCAGCACAAAAACAGAAATGAATTCAAGGCGGCCTGCCCACATCTGGATGATGTAGGTGATCTTTAACAAAACCGGCATCGAAACCTGCGTGATCCCGCATGAAAGCCCGACATTACCTGCGGCGGATGTAGACTCAAAAAGCGATTGCAAAAACGGATAACCGAAGAAACACCCGACCACAGCACCCCCCAGATACAGCAAAATGTAGGCTATGGTGATAAGCGCGGCTGAACGCACAAGTTTGTCATCTAAAAATAAATCCCGCAAGTGCCTGAATTTGGTCGTAACGACCGCCGATTCCGACGTTAAAAATCTTTTTACGTCCTCTTTAAACGCCTTGGCGATCAAGCCGACTCTCAACATCTTGATCCCGCCAGTCGTCGAACAGGCGCTGACGCCGAACGCCATAGCCATGATCACGCCGATCATTGCCAGAGACCCCCACTCTCCAGTGAACTGCTGGGCATAGATAGTTTGGAAACCTGTCCCTGTATGGCCTGAAACAACCTGATAAAATCCTCGTCGGATAAGATTGACCGGCCCCAGATAGACGTGCCCCTTGCCCAGGCCGACCAAGGTCAAAACTGTCACGATGGCAAGCGTCACCAAAAATGTGCGGATCTCTATGTCGCGCAAGAGCTCTTTTCTCCTGCCGGTCCAAACTGCATAGTGAAGATTGAAGTTAATGGAGCCCCAGATCATGATGACGATCGTAGCCAGTTCATAAAAAATACTTTGATAATAGATTATGTTTTGCGACTGGGGAGTAAAACCGCCTGTGTCAAAGGCCGCCATAAAATTACAGGCCCCGTGGAAAATGGCCTCTCTGACAGGCATGCCGCAGGCCCATACGCCGCATGCAGCCAGGGCCAGAGTGCCCAAAACAAGATAGACGAAGCTGACGAACCAAATGAATTTTGCTGTCTCGACGACATTCGGCAATATCTTCTCTTCCCGGGCCTCGCCGACATAGAGACGAAAGGCTCCCGGCCCGCCTTTGACAAGGAAAGAAAGGGCGACTACGATAATACCCTGGCCGCCAAGGAACATGATCAGATGACGCCAGAGATTAGCCGCATGAGAAAGGTGGTCGAGGTCCTGGACCAAGACAAGCCCTGTGGTCGCCAGGCCGGACATAGTCTCAAAACAGGCATCAAGATACGATTGCCAGTGACCGCTCAACAACAAAGGTATAGCACCCAGGAACATGCAGACAACCCACGCAAGAGAAACAACAACCATCCCATGCATCCAACTCATCTGCGTTGCCTTCGGCAGGCGCGCGCAAAGGACGAGCAAATACCCGACAGACAATGACAAAAACAGGCTGATTGCAAAATCAATGATGGGTACGGTCTCGCCAAACAATATGGCTGCCGCGATAGGAACGGCCATCATAATGCCAAAACCCAAGACGACCTTGCCCAAAAAGTGCGAGATGATGCGTAGGTCTAATACTTGAGGCCGTAATATCATGGCTTAAGATAGATGAGAGTGACGATAAAACTGATAAAAAATGCGCACCCGATAAGGGAGAGCGCAAAGAGGCTTTCGTAGCAGATGCCCAAAACAACATTGGTGATATTTTTCAAGCGTGTCATTTCAGGTCTCCGATAAGGGAATGCAATAGCTGCTGTTCGTTCTCAACTAGAGTAAGTGCGATAATGTCGTCGCCGGGCTGTAAAACAGTATTGCCGCGCGGCACAACCACCTCATCTTTGCGTATAATGGAAACAAGCACGGAGTCCGGCGGCAAAACAAGCTCGGTCAGATTTTTACCTATCGCCGGTGAATCATCCGTCAAGTCCACGCGCACAATGGCAAGCTTGCCCCGCTTAAAGCTCATGAGGTTGACAAAATCCGTGAATGAGACTTCTTCTTCAATGATCTTGGCTATGATCTTGGTTGCATCGATGGGGACATCAATTCCTAGTTCGTTGAAGGTGTGTTCGTTCTTGGGATCGTTGACGCGGGCGACAGTCCTTCTTATGTTGAATTTTTCCTTGGCGAGCTGGCAGATGACAAAATTATCTTCGTCTTCACCTGTCACCGCGGCCAATACATCGGCACGGTCAATGTGCGCTTCTTCTAAATAACGCGGGTCGCAGGCGTCGCCGTTAACGATGATAGCGTCAAACTCCTCGGCAAGCTTACGGCAGACATCCACGTCTTTTTCAATGACGACAACGGTGTGTTTATCTTCCAATAATCTTTTTGCCAAAAAATGTCCGACCTTCCCTGCACCGGCAATAATAATATACATGATTTTGCATCCTGTTTTGCCTGTTAGCCCGTTGCCGGTTAGCCGGTTTACGTTTTCAACAGGCAAACAGGCAACCGGATAACCGGTTAACCGATTGATCCTTTTTCTTCTATCTGAAACATTTCTTTGATCTTACTGATGCTCTCGGTACGCACGATGCCATAAACCTTATCGCCTTTTCCCAGGTGAGTATCAGGCAAAGGGATAATGATATCCTTGCCTTGGATATCACTGCCTTTTACTATGGTCACTATGCTGAACTCATTTGGCACGACGACATCTGCAACGATCTTACCGGCCAGAGATTCAGGCACATCGAGCTCTATGACCCCAAGGTCCCCTGTTTCAAGAAGGAAACTGGACAACCTTTTATCTACCAGCTTATCGCGGATCATTGCAGCTAAAAGCACGGTCCCGCTCAAGATCTCCAACCCGAGCGATTCGTAAATATGCGCGCGTGCCGAATCGTAGACGCGCGCTATGACGCGCGGCACATTAAAGATCTTTTTGGCGACCTGCGAGGCCATGATATTTGTGTTGTCGCCGTTTGTAAGGCTGCAAAAGGCATCGGCCTTTTCTATGCCGGCCTCTTTGAGCACGTCAAGTTCAAAACCGTTGCCTACAAGTGTCATGCCGTTGAAATTACCGCCCAGTCGCTTAAAAGCATCCTGCTTCTTGTCGATCACGACGACATTATGGCCTTCCTGGGAAAGAAGGTTAGCAACCTGCGCTCCAACCCGGCCACAACCAACGATTATAGTATACATTTAGACCTCTTTCGGAAAACAGAGGTCAGAAGTCAGATGACGGAAAAATCAAAAACTTCGACCGGTTTTTATCTGTCCTCTGTTCTCTGTCTACTGTTTTCTGGCTTATCCGCGGGCGATCTCAACTACTTTTTTGAACGCCGGCGCGTCATTGACCGCCATATCCGCTAAAATTTTGCGGTCGAGTGCAACGTTAGCCTTCTTAAGGCCTGATATCAGCCTGGAATAGGTGAAATCAAGCTCTCTGCAGGCCGCATTGATGCGCGTGACCCATAAATTCCTGAACTCTCTTTTTCTGACCTTGCGGTCACGCGTGGCATACCTCATAGCGCGTGCCAAAGTCTCCTTGGCCAAGCGATAACGCCTTGACCTGTCGCCGTAAAAACCCTTGGCAGCCTTATAAACTCTTTTTTTGCGCGCGCGCGTGGAAACGCTGTGTTTGATCCTAGCCATAAGGCAACATCCTCCTAATCTTCGCTACTTCTGTTTTATCCACCAAAGCAGCTTTTCTTAAATGTCTTTTGCGTTTTTGTGTCTTGTGCGTCAAGAGGTGGCCTTTGGCGGCCCTTGACCTCTTGAACTTCCCCGAAGCCGTGCTCCACATGCGCTTGGCTGCGGACTTATTTGTTTTTAACTTTGCCATTCTCTCTCCTTAACTTTGCCCTATTTGGGCTCATTCCTTACAAAGTTAACTCCGCAGTCTATCCCCACTGTTTCGTTTTGCTTTCGCAAAGCGAAACAAAACGGTGGGGGCGCTTAGACAAGGAGTCAATTTATTTAGGCGCCACAACCATCGTGATCAGGCGCCCCTCCAGGACCGGACCGTGCTCGACGATACCCGTCTCCTGCACATCCTTAGCAAAACGGTCGATGACACGCCGGCCTATATCGCGGTGCGCCATTTCCCTGCCCCTGAACATAAGCGTCACCTTCACTTTGTCGCCGCCTTTTAAAAACTCCAAGGTGTGTTTGAGCTTAATGCCATAATCATGTTCTTCGATATTGGGCTTGACCCTGATCTCCTTGATCTGAAATTGTTTTTGATGCTTTTTGGCCTCGCGCTCCCTCTTCTCCTGCTCATACTTGTACTTGCTGAAATCCATGATGCGGCACACAGGAGGCTTTACTTGAGGGGCAACCTCAACAAGATCCAATTCATACTTAGTTGCCAACTCCATGCCGTTCCTCAAAGAAACGATACCCAGCTGTTCTCCCTCCGGCCCGATGACGCGTACCTCGGGTGAACGGATCTTCTCGTTGACTCTGACAAATTTTTTAATACTCCACCTCCTTGATTTTGTATATCCTAGGTTTTCGTTCCCTACAAAATTAACTCCGAAGCTTACTTCAAAATTATCGTAAGAGAATTTTGAAGTGACTAAGCAAGGAGTCTTGTTATTTTTTTTCTTCTATTTCTTTTTTGATGTATGCAATAAAATCACCCAGCCCCATCGCCCCCAGGTCGCCTTTTGTTTTGCTGCGCACAGAGACGCTGCGCGATGTCACCTCGCGCGGCCCCAAGACCAGAACGTACGGCACTTTCTTTAATTCGGCGTTCCTGATCTTTTTGTTAAGGGTTTCCGACGACAGATCAATGGATGCGCGGACCTTCCCTTCCTTAAGGAGGCTCTCGGCTTCGCGGGCAAAGCCTTCGCACTCGCTTTTAATAGGTATGATCAAGACCTGCTCCGGCGCAAGCCACACAGGAAAATTACCGGCATAGTGCTCGATCAGCGTGCCGATGAAACGTTCCAGGCTCCCAAAGATCACGCGGTGCAACATAACAGGCCTTGCAACTTTTCCGTCCTGCGCAACATAGTTTAAGTCAAAATTTTGCGGCAGAGCAAAATCGCACTGGATAGTAGCGCACTGCCAATAGCGGCCTATGGCGTCGCGAAGCTTGATGTCAATTTTTGGGCCGTAAAAAGCCCCATCGCCCTCATTAACGTCGTAGGCCAAATTTTTCTCGTCGAGGGACTCCTTGAGCGCGCTTGTTGCGCGCGACCAATCCTCATCGGTCCCGATAGATTTAGCCGGCCTCGTGCTTATCTCGATCTTTAAGTCCTTAAAACCAAAAAGCGCCATGGTATCAAAGACAAAATCAATTACACCCTTGATCTCGGGCTTAAGTTGTTGCGGCATGCAGAAGATGTGTGCGTCGTCCTGCGTGAAACTGCGCACACGAAGAAGCCCGTGTAAAACCCCGCTTTTTTCATGTCGGTACACAGTGCCTAATTCAAACAGGCGCAGCGGCAACTCCCTGTAGCTGCGGGTCTTGGCCTTATAGATCAAAATATGGCCGGGGCAATTCATCGGCTTAACCGCATACTCCTGCTCGTCGATATCGAGCATGTACATATTCTCGCGGTAATAAGCCGCATGGCCCGATGTCTTCCACAGCTCGCCTTTTAAAATATGCGGTGTTATGACCATCTGGTAGCCACGCTTCAAGTGTTCTTCTTTCTCGTATGTCTCTAAGATGTTTCGCAAGACCGCGCCTTTGGGATGGTAAAACACAAGGCCTGCACCAGCCTCGTCGTGATAAATATCAAAGAGCTCCAATTCTTTACCCAGCTTGCGGTGGTCGCGCTTTTTTGCTTCTTCTAAAACCTCTAAATATTTCGTTAAGTCTGCGGCATTGTCAAACGCCGTGCCATAGATGCGCTGGAGCATGGGGTTAGTTTCAATGCCGTGCCAGTACGCCCCTGCGATAGACAATAGTTTGAACGCCTTTATCTGGCCTGTTGAGGCCACATGCGGGCCGCGGCAGAGGTCGACGAAATTCCCGCCTGTCTTATACACCGACACTTTGTCATCGGGTATGTCGCGCAATAACTCGAGTTTATAGTTCTCACCGAGTTGCTTAAAAAGCCCCTGCGCCTCCTCTTTAGAAAGGTCTTGGCGCGTAAACGCCTGATCCTCGGAGATGATCTGGCGCATACCGGATTCTATTCTTTCTAGATCCTCCGGAGTAAAAGGCTCTCTTTTATCAAAGTCGTAATAAAAACCGTCCTCGATCGACGGGCCGATAGCAAGTTTAACATCGGGCCACAGGGATTTTACCGCCTGCGCCATAACATGAGAACACGAATGTCTTAAAGTTGCTAGATCCATCTCTCTTATATTTTCTTGTTTTGTTTCAACCGGCACCGTAAAGCCGCCACATCCATCGCGTCCATAGGGCGCTTTGTATTTCTTTTAGCCTCAACCAACTCATTTATCCCAATAACATTGACCTTGATACCATCAAAACTAGCTATCTTCCTGTGTTTATAGGCAGTGTCAAAATGCATAGCGGCTATACCCGCCAGTATGTCAACTCTCACCGGCTCAACCCCCATCTGATAAACAAGATTTTGATTCATAAAATCCGCCACGGCGATATTTTTTAAAGGCGCACCGAATTCTTTTAACGCCTCATACGCCCGCCGAGCATTCTCTTCTTCAGGCTTTACCCAAATATCCAAATCTTTTGTATAACGCGGCTCTGTATAATGGATAACCGCGTAAGCACCCACGATAAGATATTTAACGCGGTGCCTGTTTAATATTTTCAACAGTTCTTTGTAATCTGAAGGTATGATCATTTATTTTTTTCCCTTTAAGCAAATAAGAATATTTCAACATGTCAAAGGCAGCTATAAAACGCTTGCTTGCGCTCTGCGCCTGCCAAAATGCAATGTCAAAACTGTGATCGCCGGCTTTTGAAACGGTTGTCATTCGTTCCCAGATTTTTTTCATGATCGTTTAGCTGTAGCCGTAAGAAACCTGAAAGATCCCTCGCCCCATATATTTTTTCGATGGTGATTCGGGACTCGGTTTTGCTTCGCAAAAACTCGTGGGCGCGACAGGACTTGAACCTGTGACCCCTTCCATGTCAAGGAAGTACTCTAACCAACTGAGCTACGCGCCCGAAATAAACGTTAGCAAATATTGCTGCGTAAGAAAAGCGCCATCTAACCATCCGCCACTAAAACGTTGGCGGATGACCGCCAATG
>JACRLT010000012.1:32919-88210 GCA_016235185.1 Candidatus Omnitrophota bacterium | reverse complement strand
AGCTGACGGTATCTATAGGCTCCTTTTTAACCAAAAGTGGGACTCCGAAGATATCGAAGAACCGCAAGAAGATTACCGGCAATTTTCATTTGAGTTTGTTTGATAAAAAACAAGACCGGAAAAAACTGGGGAAACTCCACATAGCTTTCTGTTGTTGACTTTTTATGCCAGGAGTATAATATAACAATGAGGTGCGAAATTAAACCGTTGTCAGGGGAGGGCACAATGTTGAAGAGAATGGGCGTCTTGATCGTTTCAGCGGTATTTATGGTAAATCTTTGTGGTTGCGCTTTATTGTTGGCTGGTGCGGTCGGAGGAGCCGGGACTGCGGTATGGCTTGGAGGAAAATTAAGTAAGCAGGTCGAGGTACCTAAAGATAAGGCTGTTGTGGCATCTAAAAAGGCCATGAAGGCGTTGGATCTAACTATCACGAAAGAGACTACGAAGGAAGACGTTGTGCAGCTGATCGGCGAGTATAGCGATGGCCGTCAGGTCTGGATAGATGTGCGCGCGCTTTCGTCAACTTCTTCTAAGATCGAAGTCCGCGTAGGAGCAACAGGTGATAAGGGTGCGGCTGAAGAGATCATGAACAAGATCAGTCGTTATCTGTAAGAAATAGCGCTGCTTTTCCGACTTTTTTAGCAATTTCTTTTCCGGCAAGTTTCTCGGCTATGGCCAAAGCAAATGGGATGGCTGTAGCCGGGCCCTGGCTGGTTATAATATTTCCGTCGACAACAACTTCATCTTCCTTCCAGGCAGTTTCTTTATTCGAACTTTTCTCCATACCCGGATAACCCGTAGCAGACCTTTCTTTTAATACTCCCAAAGGGGCAAGTATAACAGATGGTGCAGCGCATATGGCAGCTACTATTTTGCCTTGTTCGTGCATGGCAGTGATCACGGATCGAACTTTTTGAGAAGACACAAGATTCGCTGCTCCCGGCATTCCTCCCGGCAGGACGCAGGCATCATGATCCGGTTCTATTTCATCCAGTTTTTTATCTGCCAGGACAATTATGTTATGCGAGCCTTTGACTTTTATATCTGTAACGCCTGCGACAGTGACGCTGATGCCTGCGCGCCTTAGGATATCGATAACCGTAATAGCTTCGATCTCTTCAAATCCCTCTGCCAAAATAACAATAGTTTTTTTAGCCATTATCTGACCCCCATTTGATATTTTATCACAATTTTGAATAATCAAGGAACGTTTAAAATTTAATGCCAGAATTATACCTTGTGTTATAATACTACGAAAGAAGGGATTGAAAAATTTAAGGCGGATCGTACTGGTTAGTTTAAAGAAAGGTTCCTTATGGCCACAGAGGCAGAATATTTTTCATTTGTGAGGCATGAGCTGCGTAACCAGCTCGGTATTATCCGCGAGGGCACCAGCCAGATAATCGACGGCTTGGGGAATAAAGATTGCAGCCGTTGCCAGCAAATCTTAAAACCGACACTTGAATGCGCGGAAAAACTTAATAAACTTATTGAAGAATTAGTAAGTGTCGAGGCATTTAATAAGATGGTGACCGAAGGGGCACCGTTTAAGCCCTGTGTCGCCGCAGATAAGGCCTTGTCTACGGTGGCAGGAGAACCGGTTCCTGAAACCGCCGCAAGCAGCCAGGGAAACTATCGGCAAGGAGATGCTATGGAAAGAAAAAAGAAAATTCTTGTTGTGGACGATGAATTGAATTTTTTGGAGATGGTTAAAAGGCGCTTGAGCGATAGCGGTTATGAGGTGGTTACGGCAACAACCGGTGCGCAAGCCATGGAAAAAGTTGTCCAGGAAAAACCAGATGTTGTATTTTTAGATGTTATGATGCCGGGTATTGACGGCCTGGAAGTTTTAAAGGATATGCGCGCGAAAAATAATAATATACCTATTTATATCATGACCGCATATTCTAACGAAGAGCGGTTTAAATCAGCCCAAGAATGGGGGGCTTCGGGTTTTATCACAAAGACAGGCGATCTCAAGAAGGCCATTAAAAATATCGAGAATTTTATCAATCTCACGGACAAATATAAAGGCAAAGTTTAAGGAAAACTAACCTTGCATAGGGAAGAAAAATTCATAAACATGGCATGGGAAGCGACTTTCAATGCTATCGGTGATTGGGCCGCAATTATTGATACTGACCACCGTATTTTGAGGGTTAACAGGGCGTTTGCCCAAAATTTTAGTAAGACCGCCGCAGAACTTGAAGGGAAGCTATTCTTTGAGATCATTAAGAATGGCGAAGAGTTTGATGTCGAATCCACCCTTAGAAAGGCCATGGATGCAGGCCAGCCAGCCGTAGTTGAGATCTTTGAGTCGAGCCTTGGCAAGTACCTGGAAATAGCCGCTTATCCAATTTTTGATGAACAAGGGGTATCTTATACCTGCGTTGCCCTGATCAAAGACGTCACTGAACGCAAGAAATTAGAACAGGTCAAAAGCGAGTTCATCAATACGGTTTCGCATGAGCTGCGCACGCCACTGACTACGATTCGCGAGGTAGTTTCGCAGTTTTTAGACGGCATTTTGGGTGCCGTAAGCCCGGAGCAGAAAGATTTTCTTTCCATTACCTTGGAGGATATAGACCGCCTGACTCGCATCATAAGCAGCCTTTTGGATATATCCAAGATCGAGGCCAAAAAGGTCGACCTAAGGAGGGAAGTTGTGGATATGGCGGCGCTCGTAAAAAGTGTGGCGGTTTCTTTTTCCCCGAGTTTTAAAGACAGAGGGCTGGATATTAAGACTTCTTTTTCCCGCGAAAAAATAGAAGTTTATGTGGACAGGGACAAGGTCATACAGGTCTTCACTAATCTTGTGGGCAATGCGCTGAAATTTACCGATGAGGGTTTCGTTGAGCTGTACGTGGAGGACAAAGGAGATCAAGGGGTTGAGTGCCGGGTAACTGATACGGGCAGGGGGATAGCCGAAGAGGATATCTCGAAAGTTTTCGGAAAATTCCAGCAGTTCGGCCGTGTATATGGCCCTGGGGAGAAAGGTACTGGGCTGGGTTTATCAATAGCCCAGGGGATCGTTGAGCTTCACAACGGGAAGATCTGGGTTGAAAGCCAACCAGGGGCCGGCACGAAATTCATCTTTACTCTTCCGATTTATACGACTCAAGAGATGATCCATGACAGCGTAGAAAGAAAGATCGCTTTAGCCAGGAAAGAAGAAAAATCGATCTCCGTGTTTGTCTTTAAGCTTGATGCATATGATAAGATAGAGCAAAGGTATACTAAAGAAAAGGCGCGGGAGATTTTTTCAAGTGTCTGTCATGGGCTTGAGCGCTCTGTAAGGATCGGAGAACTTGTAATGCCTAAAGGCCAAGATGAGATCATTATCTTGGAAGAGATCGGCAAACAGTATATTGCGTGCGTTACGGCGCGCTTAAAAAAAGTCATTAAGGAATCTATCCTTGAATTCAATGAAGTCGATGAGATCGATTTTTCTTATTGCAGCGCTACTTTTCCCGATGACGCCAAAGATGCCCAAGGGCTTTTCGAACAGGCACGTTTGTGTTTTGTTAATGAAAAAGAAATACGGTTGAGCAAAGATATCGTGATCGTCGATGATGACCCTGCGGTACTGGCTACATTGCGGCGCGCATTCGGCGTATTCGGTTACAAAAATATTACCGAAGCAGGCGACGGCAATGAGCTTTTGGAGAAATTAAGGGATGGCATCCCTGACCTGATAGTCTTGGATATGAAAATGCCGCATATGAACGGCTACGAAGTTATCGGGCGGCTCAAAGAAGACGTGCGCACAAAAGATATCCCGATAATCATCATGTCAGGTTATAAAGTTGAATATGACCAGATCAGCGAATATATTAAGAAGAAGGCCATACCCGTCATGGGCAAACCTGTTGATATGGAGCAGTTAAAAAAATTCGTCAATCACCTCCTGTAGAGGCATAAGGCAAATAGGCAGAGGGTTTATGCGGATACTTGTTGCGGACGATAAAAAAGAGATAGTAGATCTACTTGTACTTTTCTTGAAGAAGAAGGGGTATGAGGTTGACACGGCCCAAGACGGTAAGGCTGCGGCAGAGCTCCTGTTAAAAAATAACTATGACATTGCATTCTTCGACCATAATATGCCGGAGATGACTGGTTTGGAACTGGTAAAGCTTGTCAAGGCCAATAACTTAAAGACAAAAACAGTTATTCTCACCGGATATCCGACTATGAGGGATTTTTTGGCCAAGTCAGTTGGCGCGGATGAGTATTTGAATAAACCGTGCCAGCTTAAAGAAGTCGATGACATCGTTAAGAAGTATTCTTGAACGGAACCACAAAGGGGGCCTATGGCTAAAAAAATTTTAATTGTGGATGACGAGCCTAAAATTGTCATGATGGTCAAAAACAGGCTTGAGGCCAGCGGTTATGAAGTCTTGACAGCATCCGACGGCCAGGAGGGGTTAGATAAAGCGCGGTCGCAGAAGCCGGACCTTATAATTTTGGATGTAATGCTTCCAAAATTAGATGGCTATAAAGTCTGCCGAATGTTGAAATTCGACGAGGCGTATAAGAAGATATCGATCATCATGTTTACTGCCAGGGCGCAGAAAGAGGATGAGCAGCTTGGCAAGGATGTCGGTGCCGATGCCTATATAACGAAACCTTTCGTTGCAGCGGACTTACTGGCCAAAATTAAAGAGTTATTGAAAGAGGAATAATGGAGACGATAGATCTATTGCTTAAACAGGGTGCTTTGACCGCCGAGCAGGTCGCAAAGGCAAGGGAAGAGGTCAAGCGCACCGGAATGAAAATTGAACAGGCCTTAGAGAAGCTCGGATTTATCAATGAGGAGGATATCGTAAAGGTTAAAGCCGAATCCATAGGCGTCTTGTATATGGATCTGGGCAATTACCTGATCGATGCCGATCTTGTAAGGTTTATCCCGGAAGGCCTGGCAAGAAAATATAAGGTAGCGCCGGTTTTTAAGATAGCCAACACTCTTACCGTGGCCATGGCCGACCCGCAGGATATTGAAGCTTTAGACGAGATACGTAAAGTCAGCGGAATAGACGATGTTGAGACTGTTATGGCTTCGGGGAAAGGCATACTTAGGATCCTTGATTCTTATTATGGTGCGACCGGTACGATAGATGAGATAGTCAAGGTATTAGAGAAAGAAAATATTGCCGCATTAAAAGGAAAATCAGCTGAAGCTGCCGAAGAGCCGCCCATCATAAAATTAGTCAATCTCCTAATCATGGAAGCCGTAAAAAGCAAGGTTTCGGATATTCATATCGAGCCTGAACACGAAGTGGTCAGGGTGCGTTACCGCATTGACGGGATCTTGCGCGAGGCGCACATATTCCCTAGTAAACTCCAACAGGCGGTTATTTCCCGCATCAAGATCCTTTCTGAAATGGATATCGCCGAGACCAGGAGGCCGCAAGACGGTAAGATCCATTTGAGGTTGGAAAACAAAGATCTGGACATCAGGATATCAACGTTCCCTACTATACACGGCGAAAACGTCGTTATGCGCCTTTTGGACAAATCTTCGCTTGTCCTTGGCCTAAAAGACCTGGGCCTGGGACAGGAAAATCTAGCCAATCTTGAAAAACTTATCCGTCAGCCTCATGGGATCGTTCTGGTCACAGGGCCTACGGGCAGCGGTAAGACTACGACGCTTTATGCCGCCCTTGTAACAATAAGCTCGGCAGAAAAAAATATCATCACCATAGAAGACCCGGTTGAATATGAACTGCCGCTTATCAGGCAGACCCAAGTCAATCCTAAGGCAGATATCACTTTTGCCAACGGGCTTCGCTCTATTTTAAGGCAGGACCCTGATGTTATCATGGTAGGTGAAATACGCGATAAAGAAACTGCCGAGACTGCGATCCAGGCAGCATTAACCGGGCACTTGGTTTTTTCAACATTGCATACGAACGATGCTTGTTCTGCCTTGACACGGCTGATCGATATGGGTGTTGAACCTTTTTTGATCTCGAGTTCCGTCATAGGCATTATGGCGCAGAGGCTGGTGAGGACTTTATGCGAGAAGTGCAGGCAGGCTTACACGCCCGCAGCCGCAACTTTAAAAGATTTCGGCGTTGATGAAAAGATCAATTTTTATAGAGGCGCCGGATGCACTCGTTGTAAAAACACCGGTTTTGCAGGAAGGTTAAGCATTTCCGAGTTCTTGGTCATCAATGAAGACATAAGGAAGATGGTAAATGAAAAAGTCTCCGCCGACATTATAAAGAAGAAAGCCGTTAGCCTTGGCATGAAGACGTTGCGTGAAGATGGCCTGGAGAAGGCAAAAAATGGCCTTACGTCGCTTGAAGAGGTCTTAAGGGTCACCGAGGGGGATTGAAATGCCTTCTTATCAGTATAGGGCAAGGGATAAGTTCGGCGCGCTTATCAGCGGCGTCATGGGCGGCGAGTCCCAAAAGGCTGTTGCCGAAAAGCTCGCGCAGATGGGGTATGTACCGACGCGAATAATAGAGTCAATAGACAGGCCTGATCTCAATAGATTTTTGGAGGCTTTCAGGCGAGTAAGTTTTATAGACTTAAATATGTTTATGCGGCAGCTGGCAACCCTGCAAAAGGCCGGCCTGCCTATCTTGGTCAGTTTAAATAGCCTGAAAGTTCAGCTGGCCAATAAAGTTTTTAAAGATATAGTTGAGCAGGTAGCCAGGGATGTAGAAGGCGGTTCCAGCCTTTCAGGTGCGCTGGCAAAACATCCTTATGTTTTTAATGCGCTTTACGTCAATATGATTCAGTCAGGCGAGGCCAGCGGCAAACTTGATGAGGCATTGGAGCGACTGACGGTTTTTGGCGAGCGCGAAGAGAAGTTTCGGATGCAGATCAAAACAGCCACGCGTTATCCTATCATCGTAGTCATCGCCATTGTCGTGGGTTTTATAGTTTTGACAACCCTTGTAGTGCCGCGGTTCGCAAGGATCTTTAACGAATTTTCGGCAGAATTGCCTCTTCCCACCCGGTTCCTTCTTGGCGTCAATTTCGCGGTTACAAAATTTTGGTGGATAACTATCTTGATCTTAGGGGTAGTTATTTTTGCCTTCAATAAAGTCATTAATACTTCTTCCGGAAGGCTATGGTGGGATAGTTTTAAATTAAAAGTTCCTGTATTTGGGCCTTTGACATTAAAGTTGAGCCTCTCTAGGTTTGCCCGTATCACAGGTACGTTGATGCATAGCGGAGTTCCTTTACTTAAGGTACTTGACCTGGCTTCCGAAGGGACGGGCAATGCAATTATTTCAAGGACGATAGGGCATATCAAGGCGAGCGTAAACGAAGGCAAGGGCATGGTAGAGCCGATGAAGGCAAGCGGCATGTTTCCCTTGTCTGCCATACAGATGGTTTCCGTCGGAGAAGATACGGGAAAACTCGATGAGATGCTGCTGCATATCTCTGACTATTACGATTCCCAGGTTGATTATACGACTAATAACCTGGCCGCTCTTATAGAACCGATCCTTATCCTTTTTTTAGGTGGCGTTGTATTATTGATGGCAATGGGGATATTTTTACCGATGTGGAATATGATGAGCCTGTTTCGAAAATAAGAAAATAACAAAATACAGAAAGGAGCCGTTTATGGCAAAAAGAAAAGGTTTTACGCTTGTTGAACTTGTAATGATAATAGTTATTCTTGGTATTTTGGCTGCGGTAGCCATACCAAAATACTATAACCTGCAAAGCCAGGCCCAGACAGCCGCCGAGAAAGGCGTTGTGGGCGGGGTGAGGGCTGGTATCCATACATATTTTGTCCAGAATAGGGCTTGGCCATCATCTTTGGATAGCGCTTCAACAGGGTCGTGCTCGAAATCAAACCCGTGTTTCGGCACAGTGCTTTCCCAGGGTGGTGTGGCAAGCGATTGGACTAAGAATTCAAGCACGCGTTATATGGGCCCGGTCGGCGGTAATTACTCCTACAATAGTTCTGACGGCGCATTCACAGAACTATAAATGATAAAAGGCCGTATGCGGCGGACGAGCGGCATGACGCTCGTTGCCGCGTTGATGCTTATTGTTTTTGTGACATATGCTGTCTTTGGCGTCACGGTATTTATAGTACAGCGGCTTTCCCAGGCCGGGGTTGATGAAACCAATATGCAGAGCGTCTATGTGGCGCAGGCGGGGATCCAAAGCGCTCTGTATCAGTTCCGCTATAATGACATAAGCGCCAACGGTTATTTTACCCTGGGCCGGACGGATATTGATTCGAATAATTTTTTTACTTTGGGCGCTAATGCTAGTGACTTGTTGATGGCCAGGACAAACGGTTCCTACCTTTATCCTTCGACAGGGGCTTTAGCCTCTCGTTACCGTTACCTATACGGCCTGGCCATCCAGAATGCGACTAATTCAAATACCGTCCCGGTCATTATCGACCGCATGATAGTTACCTGGAATAATTCCGTACGATTGCGTACGATCCGCATCAACGGTTCAAACGTCTGGACAGGTAATGTCCTATCCCCAGCCGATTGCAATATTACTAATTTCACATTAAATACCACGCCGAGCATCTATAATATCAATTACCTTTATTTTTACGGTAATATGACAGGCGCGACTATCAACATAACCTTTGTTATGACTGATGGCTCGAGTAAGCAGATGACTGTTTTTCCCGCATCGGTAAATTACAATCTTACTGTTAAAGCTACAGGGAAGACTACAGGCTCAAATATCTACAGGACATTGCAGGCTGATTATAATGCGTTGACAGGAAAAATTACCAAGCTTGATGAGATCAATGCGCAGATGTAACTGTAAAAATAATGGGTTTACCCTTATTGAGCTTTTGATGACCATCGTTGTCTTAGGCATAGTGGCTGTTCCGCTATCCTTATTGATAAGCCAGCATGTTGAAAGCGTTATACAATCGGAAGATCTATCGATGGCCCGTCAGTTCGTAAGGCTTGAGATGGAAAAAGTCAACAATCTGCCCTATGCGAATATCGTGAGTGCAACAGCCAGCCAATATAAAGGTTATAACTATGATGTTACAAGGGCCGTGACTTTTGCCCAAGGGACGAATGCAAGCCAGGAGAGCCTTAAAAAAATAACCGTCAGCGTTGCCAGATCAGGCGGCTCTGATGTTTTGACGAGCCTGGTTACTTATATCGCAAAGAATATCAATTATGGCTTGTGATAGAAACAGGGGTTTTACATTAATAGAGCTTACTATGGTGGTTGCTATACTTGCCATACTTTCCGTGCCTGGCGCCTATATCATGTCTTATCTTGTGCAGAATTCGGTTTTTATCCCGAATAAGCTGAATGTTGATATGATCGGCCATGACGCTATGGACGCTATCATTGAAGGTGACCAGGAGGCCAAGGGTTTAAGATTTTCCAGGCTGTTGACAATAGCCGCAAATAGCAGTGTTGTGTTTAAAAACACGGACAACCAGACCGTCGGATTTAACTGGGATGCGGCAAATAAAAAAATTTACCGCAGCATAAATGCCGGCCTTCAAGAGATGATCCCGTATTATCTTGCTGGCAATATTTCGATAATAAATATTGCCAGCGATCCCATATTTACTTATTATGATATAAATGAAGCCGTGACTACAGATCCTGCATCCGCAAGGAGGGTTGAGGTTGGGTTCAGGATCGAGAGCGGTACGGGGAACTTCTCGGACTGGCAGGGGCGAACGGACCAGTTCTCATCGGTCGCTGTAAGGAAGTTCGAATAAAAAAGATGAATATAGGCGATATTTTTTATAAGAAAAAGCAAGGTACGCTTTCTATTGATTTCGGCCAGGCCTTCCTTAAGGTGGCTTATGCTAAAATGTCAGGCCGCAATATCTCTGATCTTTGCTACAGCTTGGAAAGTATATCTGTTCTAGAAAGATCAGGTAGATCGGCAGCTGATTTTATAAACGGTTTTTTGAAGGCACATTCCATCCAAGAGAAAGAGGCTGCCTTAACCGTATCAGACCCGGATTCTATTGTCACTAAGCTAGTAGTCTTGCCGGCCCTCCCAAAAGATGAAATCCTTGAGGCCGTAAAGTGGCAACTCAAAAATGAGATCCCTTTTGATATAGAAAAGGCGCTATTTGACTGGCAGCTTGTCAAGGAGTACGTGGATGATGAAGGGGCTAAAAAGAATGAAGTCATGTGTGTTTTTGCAAAGCCCGAGCTCTTGGACAGGCATATCCAACTTCTTAGTTCCTGCCTTTTGTCCCCGGAGAGGGTTTCAACCGGCCCATTCAACTATGCTAATATTTTGAGGTCTATTCAGGATCAATCGGCGGTCCAGGCGGTATTAGACATAGGTTATTCCGAGGCAAAATTGTGTTTTTATAAAAAGGCCAAGTTGGCATACGTAAGGAATTTGCCTTTTTCTTCCGACAAACTGACTCGCTGTCTGACAACAATGCTTGTCTCCGAGAAAGGGCCGGTCGAGCTGTCTTATGATAAGGCAGAAGAGACGAAGATGTCTTTCGGTATCCCTTCAGATGAGGCCGCCGAACTTTCTGAAAATATTACGGCTATCCATGTGATATCGCTTATGCGCCCTTTTCTTGAAGGCCTATCACGCGAGCTGAAACGCTCTTTTGAATATTTTTCGTCACATTTCAAGGAAGGCTCTCCCGTCATACTTTATCTGACAGGCGGCGGCGCCAATTTAAAAAATCTAGGGTCATATCTGCAAAAAGATCTCGGCGTTAGCATTGCTTTTTTGCCTCTGCCTTGCAATTTTGATGCTGCTATAACAGGTAAAGAAGAAGTCAGGGCAGACCAAAACCAGATCACGAGCGTTCTCGGGGCTGTTTTGGCGGATAGGGACTCCGTAAATTTTCTTCCGCAGGAAATAAAAGCTAAAAAAATAGAGCTCATAGAAAAGGTGTCTTTGCGCGTTGTAGGCATAGCGCTTGCGGCTATTTTCTTGTTTTCTTTGTCCGTGATCAAGTTCCAGGTCTATGATTATAAAAAGAGGCTTAAAACAACCTCGATGCATTTGGATGGCATACAGGGGATAAAACAATCAAAACAAAGGATCGATTCGCGCCAGAACCTGATCGATAAAATAGAGAAGGATAAAGTACCTGTCGACCGGCTCCTAAAGTTTTTAAGCAATGTTGTCCCACAGGGGATCTATTTAGATGAGCTCGTGTTGGATCAGGGCAGGCATGATGTGGTCTTGAGCGGTGCTGTCTCGATGCCGGGTGTATCTCCTGATGCTGTTTTAACGCTATTTATGCAGCAAATCGAATCGTCAGCTTTTTTTACCGAAGCTACCCTCGTAGTTTCCAAAGAAAAAGAGGGAGGGCGTGAATTTCAGATAAAATGTGATCTATCGGCCATTTAGCTAATGGCCGCTACCGTTAAATAGCCTATGAAAAAATTGACTGTTACACAGAAAAAAATAATCTTTATAAGTTCGCTATCTCTATTGTTCTTCTTAATTTTTCTTTTTTTTATATGGTTTCCTAGCAGAAATACAATGATGCAACTTAAGGCGGAGCTGTCCAGTGCGGAAGGCTCCATACAGGAAATTGAGTCTTTGACAAAAATGGCAAAGACCGTGGACGAAGGGATAAGGCTATTGGAAGAAAAAGAGCGCCGGCTTGTCCTTAAATTCCCTTCCAAAGAGGAAGATGCCTTAAAGATGCTTTCTGATTTTGCCCAGAAGTCAGGTATAAACCTGGTTTCTATAATGCCTCAATCTAAAGAAATATTTCTCGATGAAGGTGGTGAAAAAATCCTGATAGACGGCAAGACTTGTCAACGCCTGGCTGTTTCTCTGGAGGCAAGGTGTAGTTATAAGGCCTTGGTAAGATATATTGAGATGCTGAATGAAAATTTGCCTTCTTATTGTGTCATCGAAAGATTGAGCATCCATAAAGAGGGCGTTGATGGCGCGTCTTTGAATGTTATTTTGGATATGAGGCTTTATTTACTATCTTAGATAAAGATGATAAAAAAAGATTATATTGAAATTGGGATAACAGGGGTTTTGGTAGTCATATTTTTATTGGCCATAACTAGTGCGGTGCATAAAGTACGCAAGGCCAAGCTACATAAGGTTAAGGTGGCCGTAGCAGCTGTAATTGGGGAAACTCCAGCCGAAGAGAAACAACTCTTTGGCAGGCTTAGAGAGGAAAGCGCCGGGATAAGTTTAAAAAGAGATCCTTTCAGCGGTGCTATTTTAGCGCCTTCAGATACAGGGGCTGCTTTAAGCGGCATCCTTTGGAGTCAGGAGCATCCGTTAGCCATTATAAACGATGTTATTGTAGTGATAGGAGATAAGATCGGCCCTAATACCGTAGTTGATATAAAGCAGGACAAGGTCGTTTTGAGCGACGGCACTAAAACTTTGGAACTTCGTTTGGAATAATTAAATGGGGATCATGCCGATTGACTTCAGGAGAAACAGATATGTTAGGCAGATCCTTATCCTCGTAGTCCTTTCCTATTTCTTTCTGATGTTGGGAAACGGTGTTTTGAGCCTCACTAATCCCGACGAAGTATTCTACGCACAGACAGCCAAGGAGATGATGCAAAAAGATGCGTGGATGACGCCGTATTTGTTCGGCCAGCCGCAGTTTGAAAAACCTATTTTTACCTATTGGCTCCTGCGATCAGGGTTTGAAGTATTCGGCGTTTCAAGTTTTTCTGCGAGGTTGTTTCCTGCGCTTTGGGGGATATTGGGTGTTTTGGCTGTCTACGGCCTCGGCCTTGTGGCTTTTAAAGATGGACGCCGAGCCATGTGGGCTGCTTTTTTTATGATGTCCAACAGCCTCTATATTGGTTTATCCCGGACGGTCTTTACTGATTTGTTTTTCAGCGTGTTTATCCTCTTTTCATTGGCGTCATTTTATTGGGGATATGCGCAGAGTAATAAGAAGGGGATAGGCATTTTGTTGTTTTTTGTGTTTTCCGCGCTGGCTGTCCTGACAAAAGGGCCTCTGGGTTTTTTGATCCCCGTACTTACGGCTTTCAGTTTTCTTTTATTCAGGAAAGAATTGAGTTTTTTGCTTTGCAAAGAAACCATCCTCGGCTTTTTCACCTTTTGTCTTATTGCGGTGCCATGGTATGCGCTCATGATAAAAAAATACGGCGCGGCCTTCATACAGGAATTTTTTTATAATGACCACATCCGCAGGCTCTTTGAGGCCGAACACTTGTCTAACGACACTTGGTTCTTTTATCCAGTCTCTGTTATCGGCTGTATGTTCCCCTGGAGTTTTTATCTTATCTCCGGGGTGGGCCATTGGTTTAGGTCTTTTAAGGGCGACAAGAGCAGTTTTTACATTTTTCTGACATGTTGGGTCGCTGTTGTATTGTTTATTTTTCAGCCCGCCCATTCAAAGTTAGTCAGTTATATTTTTCCTCTTTTCCCTGCGTTGGCTCTTTTTCTTGGGGATTATGTTGTTGCTTCATTGGATACCAAGCCTTCCAGGCTTTTTTGTGCGGCAGCGTGGATGACGACCTTGTTTTTACTCTTGGTCCCGGCTGGCCTGTTTTTCGCCACCATACGCTTTTCAACCTATGTCATTAATGCTTCCCCTGTCTATATCTTTATGGGTGTATTTGTATTTTATCTTTTTTGGTTATTTTATTATCTTATGCGCCGCCGCTTTATCGTGCATCTGGCTTTGATATCGGCGGTACTGCCGTTGCTTTTGTATTTTGCTTTCCTTGTCCACGAGGATTTCCAAAGTTATGCCTCAAGCAGGGAGGCTTGCGAATTTTTGACGAACAATTACAGGGTGGATAATACGATACTTGCATCTAAGTTTTACGCGCGCGGCGTGCGTTTCTACACGGACAAAGATGTGGTTATTATTGATATAAGCGGCAGCGGGTTTTTTAGCCCGCACCCTGTCCCTTATTTTAATACCGATGAAAAAGTAAGGGATTTTTTGCGCCGTCAGTCAAAGACATACGCTATCTTGAAAAAGGGCAATGTAAAGGATATCCGAAGGATCGCAGGTAACGAGTTTTCTGACGAAGTCTTGGGAGTCTTAGGCGATGAATATGTGGTCAGGATAACCAAGAAATAATGGTAACGATCCGCCCTTATCAAAAAAATGACCGAGAGATAGTACGGACAATAGCCTGGGAAACAGCCTTTATGGGCGGCCCAGGCTCTCTTTTTTTTGGGGACAAAGAGATCCTGGCGGATTTTTTGACTCTTTATTTTACGGATCACGAACCGCAATCTTGTTTTGTGGCCGAAGACGAGGCAGGGGAGGTGGTTGGATATATTTTAGGCGCAACTGATACGAAGGTTTTAAACAGCTTATTTTTTTCTAAAATTTTTCCGAAGTTGCTATTGAAGGCTTTCTTTCGCGGTACATTCTTTGCCGGGAAAAATTTGAGATTTCTCTGGAGTGTATCTTTAAGTTTTATAAAGGGTGAGCTGCGCGTGCCTGATTTTTCTTGCAAATATCCGGCGACACTACATATCAACTTAAAGCAAGGCGCCCGGCGGCAAGGGGTGGGGGCAGGGTTGATGCAAGTTTACTTGAGCTATCTGGCTGAAAAGAAGATAGCAGGTGTCCATATGGCAGCGATGTCCGATAAAGGCGTATCTTTTTTTAAAAAAGAGGGATTTTTAGTTCTTTATCAGGGCCGGCGGTCTTATTTTCGGCATCTATTGAAAAAAGACCTTGATGTATTTGTTTTCGGCAGGATGGTTGCTTTTTGAGGTCATTGCATCAATTCGCCTCTTACAGGGCCTTCGTATTCGATCTTGGTATTATTCGGGGCTGAAGCGGTGATAGGGCTGTCTGTAATTTCTTTGGTTTGGACTTCAACGTTTGACTCGTTTGGCTCTATGTAAGGCGGTACGACATTCTTTGCTGCAGTTGAGATACCATGAGTTGCTTTTACTACGGGCTGACCCACTGTGTTTTTATCCTCATCTTTGCTCAACCAGACGCTCGCCAGGATCATTGTTACAACCGCTAAAATAACCAGGGGGGCCAACCAAATTTGTTTCGTTCTAGCCATGTTATACTCCTTCTCCTTCCCAGTTCAGTTTGTTGTCGATACTGTTGTCGTCTGCGCTCGTAAAGCCAGACAGGTACGGAAAATACGGCGGTGTTTTTCCGTTTAACACCCGAGAGTCATAGACAAAGTTCCTGCCGAAACCGTGCGTCGGAGTTGTGCCTGAAAACGTCCCGAATGGCCCGTAAAAATCTGTTATGGCGCCGCCCAAAAGAGTTGCTGTGCCGCGCGGAGCGCCCAAATTATAATTGTCAACTTTGAATACACCGTGAGGCGCCATGATAACGCCGTGTATCTCGACATCGTTTGGCGCGGTTGTGCCGATATGTACGTCACCGCCCCAGGCAAGTATGCCCAACATGTTGGAGGCATCCAGTCCTGTAGCCGGGTCTATCCCGCTTAAAGGGGCTGGGGTGTAGGCTTCGTAGCGGACATTATTTGAGATGATGATATCGCGTTCCGCAGAAACTGTTACAGAGGTATCTTTTTGGACTGTACCGGCAAAAGAGGTGATGTTATCTAAAGAGTAGATGAGAGTGCCTTCATTGTCAACTCCGTCGGGCAGGCCTGTATAGTCGTCCATGCTTCCTCCTTCTGTCTGGACCGTGGTCTGGTTGCTTGTCCGGTTAACCGTTATGTTTTTCGTGGTTGACCCTTGCGTCACGCTGTAGACTGCATTGCTACTACCGTCTACGCTCATGGATAGCGTCGCATCGCCTTTGATAAGGACACCGCCGGTCAATTGTCCGCCGCTATTTGGGACGTAGATACCGTTTTGTCCGGGATTTTGCATTGTGCCTAATGCCTGGGTTTTGAGGTCGTTTTGCGTGACTGCGGAAGGGAGGTTAATAAGGTCATAGCCGCGCGTAAAGCTTTGATCGAAGGTCGGCACGTCGATACTTCCGTTGGCAGCGGCATCCATGAGCACCGATGAGCCGTTATTATAAAATCTTGCGTTGTTTTCATGCTGTGTCACAGCTTCAGTGAAATGGCCCGAAGGGTTGTTGGCAAAACTGAACCGGCCGTTGGTCGAAACCGGGCCGGTAAAATTTGTATTGGCAGTAAACCAGACAGTGCCGCCGGAGGGTGTTGTATGGTGGCTGGTAAATAACGCGAACTTAGCGAAATTATCCCTGCGGACAGTCACAATAAAATTACCCTGCCAGAGCTTGATAGTCTTATTGACCGATGGGGTCGTAGATGTCACGGTGCCCAGCGCGCTCAAGGTGAAGCGATACGGAAAGATATAAACATCGCTGGAGGGATTAGATGCAGAGCCATTGGGCTCGACTGTGATCGTTGCCGTATAACCGCCGCTGACATCGGTGTCTAGGCTGGGCGAAGCCAGGGCCAGAGTCGCAATATTCGAGGCCACAGTGAACTGTGTCTGGCTCGCAGCATAAGCAAAATCCCTTAAAAATCCAAGCGGATCATTGTTGGTAACGTAAGTTGAGAACGTGGATGAGGTCCAATGTTGTGAGGCATCCTGGACCCTGCTTTTCAGGTCAACGCGGATACGCTTTTTAAGTTCAGCCAGGGCTTGGGATGTGCCTGATTCAGCCAGCCCTAAAGACTGTGTCACGTATTTTTGGGCATCCACGGATGCCTTCTCTGAAAGTATGCTTGAAAAAAATACGCTGGCTAGAACAAGCAGTACCGCTATGGCTGACATTACTACGACCAAGACAACACCATTTTCATTCAGCCTTTTAGCCATGATATGCTCCTTCATTTTGCTAATAGCAGGTTTCTTGCCCTACAAAATGAACTCCGTAGCCTATCCGCCAATGAATCAATGGCGGATGTCTAGGCAAGGAGTCAATTAGACCCTGTCCTTTTTGCGGGCTAAAATTCCCCTGCGGGCGGTTCTTCAACTTCGGTTGTGGCTGAAACAGCCATGTTTGTATTGCGCAGTGTTACCTGGGCTGTCCAGTTAAAACCAACGTTCTTCCTGGTCACGACATTAACCGTTGCCATTGGGCAATTCTGATCTATGCTGATGCAACCCACGCAGGCGCAATTGATGTTAAACGTATCGATCGCGGAAGCGGTGACCCTTTCCGTAGCCGTGCCTTCTTTAGCCAAAAGTTGGGTTGAGTTGCTTGGATCGATCTTAAACGTTACCTTCCTTAAAGAAGTGACATTACCCGTGGAATTAAATACAGGTGTATAGAAATCTATGCGGGTGTTGTTTTCGCTGATCGTCACCGGGTAATGCGTGCCGCCTACATCCCAGTCGGGATTCGATTCCCGCAGCAAGCCTATCAGTCTGTCTGTGGCGCGCCTTGCCTGTTGGCCTTCAATTAGTTTGTCTCTTGCCGCCTCCCAACTGCGTTGAGAGTTCAGCAGGATCCCTGCCAAAGTTGAAAATAACATCACAAAAATGCCCACAACGACCATCAACTCGATAAGAGTGTGGCCCTCGCGGCCAGACCGGAGTAAGAAAGGTTTATTCTGCAATTAAGCTCACCACCTCTATGGATGAATCAAGACGGCTGTTGCCGTTTTGGTCTTCACTGCCGTCTAAAACACCGTTAAAATTCAAGTCTTCCCCGATAGTCCTGTTATAGCGCGTCGCATAACAACCCACAATGCGTACTTTTGTCAACGTGGCCGGATAACCAGAAAAACTTGTCGTTACTTCTACCCGGCCTTTGGAAGGTTGGGTAGAAGTGAAACCATAGTCCGTAAGGTTAAATGGGCCGGCAGCCGTAGTTAGATTATCGAAATCCATATTTTTGATCTCTTCGAGTTTGGCTGCAACAGCATTGGACGCAAGAGCGCTGTCGCGTATAATATCCGCCAGAACGAACACATTGATGTAAGTCAATAGCAGGCCGGCAAGCGTCACGGCTATGATGGCCAAAGACAAAAGAACTTCCAGCAATGTAAAACCATTTTTGCTGGTTTTCAAGCGTTTGAGCCCGCATATCCGTAGAAGACATTTTGTGCCCACAAAGAAAATATAGCATGCTTAAAGACCTGTTACAATAGCAAATAAACTTACCCGGCGTTACAAAGGAAGCGCTTTCTTAAATGAGCACGTGGCTTATGGAGCGAAGCGTTCATAAGTCACTGTGCGAATTAATCCCGTGCCTGCGAAGCGATCAGGCATCGGGATCTATGCAGGTATTTTTACTTCAAAATTGCTTTTCACATCTTTTAAATGAGCTATAATTGTAGATACTATTGATTTACGCAAAACTAATGGCAGCTTCTTTGCGCACGGTATTTTTTGCCCTTATGGCTGATATGAATTCACGAGCTCTCGTATTTCCACACGTCCGTGTTGTTGAGGCTTCGGCCGGTTCAGGCAAGACATATGCCCTGGCTAAAAGATATGTCCAATTACTGATAAATCCTACCTTGCGCCACGAAGACGTTCCAATTAAGAACATCCTTGCCATCACGTTTACCAATAAGGCGGCAGCGCAGATGAAGGCGCGCATCCTTGACCTATTGAAGAAAATTGCATTGGACAGATTTTCCGATAAAGAGGAGAAAGACGGCATAATTTCAGCCTTGGGTGTTGATTTTGCCACTGCACAAAAAAAGGCTTTGCGCATCACAGACGAGCTTATAGCCAACTATAACTTTTTCCAGGTCCAGACCATCCATAGTTTTGTCAATGCCATCCTTTCAACGTGCGCCTTGAAGCTTGGGCTATCCGCGAGTTTCCGTATACGCACGGATGCAGCCGCTTATATGGCTTACAGCCTGGATAACTTAATAGATGCGGCTGCCACGGATCAGGATGTCCGTAAAGATTTTTCTTCATTTTTGAAACAGTACCTGCTTTTTGAGAACAGGACAGGGTGGTTCCCAAAGAGCGATATCCTTGAAACTGTGTACGGGCTTTTCAACAGGTTAAACCAGACTGTGGGCGATCTTGTGCCCAGCCGCATCGATGCCAATATGCTTTCCGGCGGCAAGAAGGACCTGCTTTTAAAGATGAGGCAATTAAAAGACAACTGGCCCAGCGGCGCAAATAAGTCTTTTGAAAAAAGTTTTTTTGGGTTCCTCGGCTCCAGTATCAACAATTTTGATTATTCACAACTTTCAGCTTTTCTGGCACGCCAGGATTTCCCTCTCAATAGATCCGGCGAGATCTCTACGATCGCGCAAAAACTATGGATAGAGATAAGGGGCGGCCTTGCTGTATTGGCAGAGGCGGAGTCGGCTGTTTTGATAGACCCGTATCTTGCAATATTCACACGCTCCATGGAGTATTTCAGGGCGCTTTCGGCAAAAGATGACGTGCTGTTCCTTGACGAACTTGACCGCAAGACGAGGTCGCTCTTTGATGAAGAAGGGATGACCGTCCCGGAACTTTATTACAGGCTGGCCATGCGCATCAAACATATCCTGATAGATGAGTTCCAGGATACCAGCCCAATTGAATGGGCCAATCTTTATCCTATGGTGCAAGAGGCATTATCAACAGACGGGTCGCTTTTCTATGTCGGAGATAAAAAACAGGCTATTTATCGTTTCAAGGGGGGCGATGCCACTCTTTTTGATGCCGTTAAAGGATCTTTTAAAGGGACAGGCCTTATTACTGAATTTTTGACCCAAAACCGCCGCAGCCAAAAGGAGATCGTCAGTTTTGTAAATAATGTTTTCTCGCCTGATAACATCAGGCTTTTTCTGCAGAAGTGCGCAGAGATGAAAAAAGACTCACTCGGCCTGGCCCCGGCTGATGAAGAGGCCGTATTGAATGTCTTTGAAGCTGCCAAGCAGGATTACACGAAAGGCAGGGATGATGGTTTTGTCCGGCTCGAGATCGTAGAGATAGAAAATAAAGAGGACAAGAACATCAAGGTAAAACAAAAATTCATGGACCTTGTAGAGGAAGTGTCCCGCAGGTACAACTACGGCGATATAGCGGTCTTGGTGCGAAAGAACGAAGAGGCCCAGCTTTTGACTGAATGGCTCGTTGAAAAATGCATCCCTGTCGAGTCCGAAAGATCGCTCGATATCCGCAATAACGCTTATATCAAGGAAGTGGTATCTTTGTTGAAGTTCCTGAATTCTCCGATAGACAACCTGGCGTTCGCCTCTTTTGTCACCGGAGACATATTCCTGTCGGCCTCCGGTTTAAAGAAGCCCGATATCCATGATTTCATTTTCTCTTTAAGGCAAAAGCGGGGCAGGGAAAAAGCCGTATATCTTTATCGCGAGTTCAGGCGAAAGTATCCTAAAGTCTGGGAGGATTTTTTTGAAGAGTTCTTTAAGTCCGTAGGCTTTGTCCCGTTATATGAACTTGTTGTCAGCATCTTTCATCGTTTCAATTGCCCGGCTACTTTCCATGATGCCCAGGGTTTTTTCATGAGGTTCCTTGAACTCGTAAAGGAGCAGGAAGAGGAGAAGAACAGCCTCTCTTTATTTTTGGAATTTTTTGACGAGGCGCAAGGAGAGGAATTATATTGCCATGTTGCCGGGGCAGATGCGGTCAAGGTATTGACGATACACAAGGCCAAAGGCTTAGAGTTTGGTGCCGTTGTCCTGCCGTTCTTAGAGATGAATGTCGAGGTGGAGCCGATGGCAGCCAGTTTTGAAGAAGGGCGCACCGTACTTCGGCGCCTGCATAAGAAATACAGGATGTTTTCGCAAAAATTGGATGCGATCTACGGCCGGGAATATCTGAAGTCTTTCATCGATGAACTAAACTGCATCTACGTCGCTTTAACAAGGGCTAGGGAAGAGCTCTACATTATTTTGCCTAAAAGCGCAAAACGTAATTCTTACGCCGCAGAACTTTTCGGTTGTTGCGGCCGCATTGAAATGGGCAGCCTTACGCCTTGTGCCAAGAAGACAGGTATCCGGAAAGAGCGGTCTGTTTTGGAATTGCCGCCTTCATCTTACGTCGATTGGATAGGGTTTTTAGGCCGTTCCATGCAAGGCGAATTTAACGCAGCCCGGCTGCTTAAGAACAGGGAAAAACTCCTTTTTGGCGAGGCCTGCCATTATTTCTTATCTTTTGTCGGAGACCTGTCGCGGCAGGATAAAGGCTCTGTATTGAAAGAGGCGTTCCAGAAAGCACAGCACAGGTTCCCGGATATCTTGGACATGGAAGATTGCAAAGGTATCCTGGAAAGGTTTTCAGGCGACAAGAGATTCTATCCTTTTTTCCTGCTTAAGGAGGCGGCAGTTTTTCAGGAGGTGGAGCTCGCAGACCGGTCCGGCAATATTAAAAGGATAGACAGGCTTATTGTGGGCAAGGACGAAGTATTTGTCCTGGATTATAAGACCTCGCTTGAAAAAAGCGACAGCGATAAGGAACAGGTGCAGGAGTACGTGTCTTTGATACGGGAGCTCTATCCCGGCAAAAAGGCTGCAGGTTTCCTGATCTATCTGGATGATTTTTCCCTGGAAAAGGTATCATGAATAACGTTACGACATACAGCCTGGCAGACGATTTTATAAAAGAGCTGTCATCATTCATTGAAGATAATTTCATAAAATACGGCAAGGATTTGAGCAAACTTGCTGTTGTCTTCGGAGGCGTGCGGCCGCGCCTCTTTTTGCAGAAGGAGTTGTCGCTAAGGATCAAAAAGCCTTTTTTCCCTCCGGCATTTTTCTCGATAGATGAATTTGTGGAAACCTTGGTCTCTAAAAGCGGGCCCTATGCTTTGATCTCCGACCTCGAGGCATGTTTTACTATTTACCGCCTAGCCCAGAAGCAGGCGCCTGACGTGCTGGAGGGCAGGAGGTCTTTTGCGCAATTCCTGCCGTGGGCAAGAGAGATCCTGGCGTTCATCGAACAACTGGACCTGGAGGCTGTTGAGGCAAAGCCGCTCGAGGATATCCAGCATCATGCGGCGATCGGATATGATGTGCCCGAGAGTATTAATAAACTGTTGACCCGCATAGTGGCCTTGCGCGTTGCTTTCCATAAAGTGCTGATAGAGAAAAAATCATATACCAGGGGATTTATGTATCTTTTGGCTGCAGGGCGGATCGCAAAAGAATCATTAGGAGAGTTTGAGAACATACTTTTCTGTAATTTCTTCTATTTGCATAAAACAGAAGAGGCTATTGTTGGGTCGCTCTATGAGCGTAAAAAAGCCCTGTTGTTTTTCCAGGGAGATGAGAGGGAGTGGTCGGTCTTGGCAAGGACTTCCAAAAGCCTGGGTTGTCAGATCAGGCCTAAAATTAATAAAGAGCCTGATCGCGAGATCTCCATTCACGCCGGTTTTGACCTTCACTCCCAGGTCTGCTATGTGAGGGAAATTTTAAAGGGTATAAAGGACCCCGGAAAGACGGTCATTGTGCTGCCCGACCCGGAAAGTATCATTCCTCTGCTTTCCGAAAGCGCAGCCTGCATGGGAGGGCCTTTCAATGTTTCCATGGGGTATCCTGTCAAGAGAAGTTCCATGTATTCCCTGTTTGAAAGCTTGTTTGTGGCACAGGAGACAAAAAAAGGAGAGGCTTATTATGCCAAGGATTACTTAAGGTTATTGAGCCATCCGCTTATTAAAAATATTTCGTTCACAAAGGACGCCAGTGTTACGAGGATATTAGTTCATAAGATAGAGGAGGTTTTGTCCGGCACAGACAGTTCGTCTCTGGGCGGAAGCCTATTTGTCAGGCTCGACGATATCTACAAAGAAGAGCTTCTTTACGAGGCGGCTTTGGATACCATGAAGCGGATGGATGTGGAGGTAACAGCCTCGGACCTAAAGGCTGTTTTAAGATCTTTGCACGAACTATTGTTCACGAATTGGGAGGCAATAGGGGATATCGAAGATTTTTCGTTGTGCCTTGAGGAGTTTCTTGATGTATTGTTGGATAAGAGTTTTCTGGATAAGTATCCTCTGAATCTTAAAGTAGCAGAGAAAATATACAAGATAGCCGAAGAATTCAAAAATGCTTCTTTTAAAAAGGAGATATTTAAAAAAGAGGATATTTTTAAGGTTTTCAAGGACAAGCTAGAAACAGAAATGGTCTCTTTCTGCGGTTCTCCTTTGGCGGGGTTGCAGGTCCTGGGATTATTTGAAACGCGCTCTTTAAGTTTTGAGAACGTGATCGTTTTGGATGCGAATGAATCCGTTTTGCCAAAGTTAAAGATACATGAACCCCTTATCCCGCGCGATGTCGCTTTAAGCTTAGGGTTGAACAGGCTTGAAAAAGAAGAAGAGATCCAGCGTTATCAATTCTCGCGCCTCTTGTCTTCGGCTCGGAGTGTGCATCTTTTTTATCAGGAGAACGAGAATAAGGAGAAGAGCCGTTTTATAGAGGAATTGATGTGGAAAAAACAGAAGGCCATGGGCTCACTTGAGGCGTTCACGGTCCCTGCGGCCGGCTTTACTGTTAAAGTAGCGCCCAAAGAGATCGAGATCCACAAAAGGCCGCACATGATCTCTTTTTTGCAGGAGTACCGCTATTCAGCCTCCAGTATCAACACCTACTTGCATTGCCCTTTGAGGTTTTATTACCAGTACGTCCTTGCGTTGGAGGAGAATGAGTCCCTTGATGAGCCGGAGGCCTCGGACGTCGGCACATTCATACATAATATTTTAGAGGAGGGTTTCAAAAAATTTACAGGCAAGAGGCCTTCCGTTGACGTTAAATTCAGGGAATATTTCTTGGAGATGTTTGAAAGCAGGTTTGATAAAGAGTTCAGGAGAAAGACGAAGTCCGATGCCTTTCTTATCAAGGAAGTCATGGACTTGAGGCTGTCGCGTTTCTTAGACCACGAGAGTAAACAAGATATAAAGAGGTTGGAATGCGTTGAGAAGGTTTATGAAGACAAGATTTTGCTCGACGGCAGGGCCTTTAAGTTCAAGGCCAAGATAGACAGGATAGATACGCTGCCCGACGACAGCCTCTTGATAATTGACTATAAGACCGGCTCCAGTGATATAATGCCGGCTAGCGCAGGCCGCGTTGAGGCAGTAGGATTTAGCCGAGAGGCCTTAAAAAATACCGTTAAATCATTCCAGTTGCCTGTTTATTATTGTTTGGTCAAGCAGGAGCATAAAGGTGAGAAGATCAATGCCTGCCTATACAACATACGGGATCTTGGGAAAAACCTGTTTTTTAGGAACGAAGAGGGGATAGATCAGAGAGAAGAGATAATGGTAGTATACTTAAAGGCCCTTGGGCATCTTTGTGCCCAGATCCTGGACCCGAAAGTCCATTTTAAGGCTGACCAGGAGGATAGCCGGTATTGCGCAAACTGCCCGTTCTTCTATTTGTGCCGGTGATGATATGAGAGAAGAGTCTTATTTGGTTTTAAGGAAGTTTTTCTTCTGGCTTGCGCTCATTGCTTTTTTGGGCCTTGCGCCGGTCATTATTTTTTCTTCTCTCGGGTATAAGTTCAACTGGTCGTCAAAGAAGTTCTTAAGGACCGGAGCTATTACCATAGAGACTACGCCGAAAGAGGCCTCTGTATTTTTGGACGGCCAAAAGATGAAGGAAACAACGCCTGCGACATTCCGTGAGGTCTTGCCTGATAAGCACACACTTGTCCTCGAAAAAGACGGCTACTACCCGTATGAATTGACGCTTCTGCTTAAGCCTTCGCGCATCGCAAAGGTCGATGTTGTCCTGATACCCAAGGCAAGGTTCATAGAAAAGTCCCGTTTTGACTTCAATGTGTACCGTTTTTTTGTAACCAGACATATTTTTGGCGATAAGATAATAGCATTTACTGACAAGGGCATCTTTTTTGTCGGAACTGATCTGCAAAATGCGCGCCAAGTCTGCGGTATCGACATCGGGCCTGTTGTCGCCGGGTCAGTTGAGGGACTGAAAGAATATGATAATAGCCTGATCTACTGGAACGCGCGTAATATATGGATGTTAAAGATCCCTGAACCTCCGGAAGAGATATGTTCGGAGCCGGTCTTGGTCTATAAGGCACAGGAAGTTGTGCGGGAAGTATTTCTGGGTATTAAGGATAAGTATCTGATAGTACACGACGGCAGGAATATCGTAGCGCAAGACGCCAGCAATCCTGCGGCGAGTTTTCTCATCAAGGAGATCAGGTACCCTAAGGCCGAAGTATTTTATGACAGCCGTACAGAAGCCTTGTATTTACGCGATAGGATGCCGGAGACCGGCGTGTTCTCTATCTTTAAGATGGAATTGATGCCGATGATCGGAGAAAGAAAAGAGAATGAAGAGGCTTCTTGAAATCATACCGGGGTTTTTAAGTTGGTCCATCCTTATTTTTTTTATCGTGCTTTTTTTGACCATGCCTTTGTCCGCGGCTGTGGCGATCATAGTCTTTCTACTGTACTGGGTCTTTCGCCTCCTTTATATGAGCATTTTGCTTATGCTTGCCCATCACCGCGTTATTACCAAGAGGAACCTTGACTGGCTGGCAACATGCACTACATTTAAGTCCGATCTAAAATTTGAGGATATTATCCATGTTGTTCTATATACCATTTACAAAGAACCAAAAGAGGTATTAGAGGACAGCCTTGACGCTTTAAAGGAAAGTCTTTATCCCAAAGACAAAGTGATCGTCGTCTTGGCAGGAGAACAGAGGGACCAGAGCGCGCTTGAGAAACTCAACTTTTTGAATGAGAAATATAAAGGGCATTTCAGGGATATATTTATAACCATACATCCCAAGGATACCGAAGGCGAGATCCCGGCTAAAGGCGCCAATGCCACTTATGCCGCAAAAATAATCAGGGAGTATTTGGAAAAGAACGGATATGACTTCCGTAATGTAATCATCTCGTGCTTTGATGCCGATACCTGCCCTGATAAAAATTACCTGGCGTGCCTGACGGCAAATTTCCTAAAAAATCCAAAAAGATACCGTACCAGTTTCCAGCCTTTCCCCGTCTACAGCAATAATATATATAAGGCCCCGGCTTTTGCGCGCGTGATAGAGATGGGTTCGACCTTCTGGCAGTTGATCGAGAGCATGCGCTTTGAAAAGTTCATCACTTTTTCTTCCCACAGCATGAGTTTTAAGACCCTGGTGGAAGTGGGCTATTGGCCTGTCGACCTTATTTCAGATGACTCATTGATATTCTGGAAGTGCTTTATTAAATACGACGGAGATTACCGGACGTATCCTTTAGAGGTGCCTGTATTCATGGATATAGCCGTGGGAAAGGGTTTGATCGACACTGTCCGCGTCCAGTACAAGCAGAAGAGGCGCTGGGCGTGGGGAGTTGAAAATTTCGTTTTTGCCGGAATGGCGTTCATGGACAATAAGAATATCCCTTTTCTTGAAAAGGCCAGGCGTTGTTACCAGATATTGGATAACCATATCAATTGGGCTACGTGGTCTATCATAGTCAGTTTTATTACGCCTTTGACGCTTATCTGGGGGCAGATCATTTCAAAAGACGCCCTGGTCCTGTTTAACTTGACCTATGTAAATAACATTATTTTCCATACCTTCAGTTTTATACTTATACTTTCCGTAGTGATTAGTTATGAATTTTTGCCTCCAAGGCCGCGTGAAGTCTCGCGTTTTATCTATGTTGTTTTTGTGCTCCAATGGCTCCTCGTACCTCTGATATCGGCGTTTCTAGGGTCTTTCCCTGCGCTCGATGCCCAGACGCGGCTGGCATTGGGGAAACCTCTGTATTTTTATCCTACACCCAAAAAGAGAGAAGCCTAAAAATAGCATGAAAGTGCCGAAAAAAATATTTCTACGGCTTACATCTGAACCGCCTATGCCGCAGGAAAAACTCCTGATGATGCTTTTGACAGGGATAGGAGATATTTCTTTTAAATATGATGAGCAGGCCAAAGTATTCAGCCTTAAAAAAGAAGTTATCGGTAATGTGGGGGTCAGTTATGGCGTCCAGCAGGGGCAGGTGCAGGGAGATGTCCTTGCGGCAACGCAAAAATTTGGCATGTCTTGCAGGGTGGCGGATAACATTTTTATAGAGGGCGAGAAAGAATTACAACCCGAGTCGGCTTTTGGCAATCAAACCCAGGCGCGGCCTTCTTATGGCGCTGTTTTTTTAAAATATAAGAATAGATTCTGATATAATAAGAGAGCCTATGAAATTAAAATATCGGTTCTCCCAGGTCCTAGTTTTCTGCGTATTTATCCTGCCTATAATCGTCATGGCCCTTTTCAGTTATGCCAACTTGAGGCGCGATCTTAATGAAGTAGTTTTAGCGCGACGCAACGCCATGGCAGAGCTTGCTGCAACCTTTATGAAAGAAAAGCTGGATCGCATGGTTGATCTTGGGATCTCTTTTGTCTCGCGGCCTTCTTTTGCGGAATTCGTCAAGGAAGGTAAGTGGAAAGAGGCGAGCGATATCCTGAAAAATACCCTGGCTGACTTTCCTTTCATCCATCTTTTTTTCCTAACGGATACAAAAGGCACGCTCAAGGCCGGATACCCCAAGGAAACTCAACTTATAGGCCAGAATTTTGCTTTCAGGGATTGGTATAAAGGTGTAAGCCGTGATTGGAAACCATATGTCAGTGAGGTCTATGAAACAAGGTATGAGCCTTTTTATAAAGTAGTCGCAATTTCAGTACCGATAAAAGACGAACTCGACGCGCCTTTGGGCATCATGGCTTTCTTGGTGAAGCTGGATGTTTTTGCGCAGTGGATCGAGAAGTATAAGTTCGGGCAGACAGGCTTCTTATTTGTTGTGGATCATAAGGGCCACTTGGTTGCCCATCCAAAATTCCATCCGCAGGGCGATATCATTGATTTCTTGGGCCATCCAGCCGTCACAGCTGTCTTAAGAGGAAAAGACGGGATCGGTATTTTATATAGCCCTACGGAGAAAGAAGAGCGGCTGACTGCATTTAAGCCGGTGCCTGGTTATGGATGGGGTTGTGTTGTAACTCAATCGGTTAAAGAAGCTTTTCACGCGCATGACGAGACGCTTAAGGTTGCCATTATCCTTTATCTTGTTATTTTTTGCCTATTGTCTATCTTGATGGTTTTTATCCTTCGTTACATCTCGGTGCGCAGGGCAGCAGAGGAAAAGATGCGCAGGCTCAATGCAGAACTTGCCAGGCGCGTTATACAACTCAAAGACCTGAACAAGGAACTCGAGGCTTTTTCTTATTCTGTTTCTCATGACTTAAGGGCGCCTTTGCGCAGCATAGACGGTTTCAGCCGGATCATACTGGAAGAGAATAAGGACAACCTGGATGAGCGAGGCAAAGATCATTTTCAACGCATACGTGTTGCGTCCGGGCATATGACAAAGCTGATCGAAGACCTTTTGTTGCTGGCACGCGTGTCGCGGTGCGAAATGCATTTTGACAAAGTGGATCTAAGCGGATTGGCACAAAAGATCGCGGATGATCTATCGGCGCGCCATCCACAGCGCGATGTTGAATTCAGTATTGCTCGCGGCATATTTGTCCGCGGTGACAAAATGCTCCTTGAGCAGGCATTAATCAATCTTTTGGAAAATTCTTGGAAGTTTACTTCAAAGCATGCCCGTGCTAAGATAGAATTCGGTTTATTTAAGGAAAACGGGGAAGATGTTTATTTTGTCCGTGATGACGGCGCGGGATTTGATATGAGGTATGCGGGCAAGCTGTTCGGCGCTTTCCAGCGGCTGCATTCAGATGGCGAGTTCCCGGGCACAGGTGTTGGCTTGTCTATGGTGCAACGGATCATCCACCGCCATGGAGGCCGCATTTGGGCAGATGCCTCGGTTGAGAAGGGCGCGACATTTTATTTTACGCTCTTGAGTTAATCCCCCGCTGTAAAGAAGCTATATATGTATCAGGAGGGTGATAAAAGTGGCGGACCTATTGCGTGTTTTGGTTGTAGAGGACTCTCCGGATGACGCCGATCTTTTGGTCCATGAGTTAAGGCGCGGCGGTTATGACGTAAGGCCACAGCGTGTTGATACGGAAGAAGCAATGAATTGGGCCCTTGAGCGCCAGGAGTGGGATATTATTTTTTGCGATTATAGTATGCCCCATTTTAATGCAATGGCAGCCCTTGCCCTTTTCAAAGCTACGGGCCTGAATATCCCGGTCATCGTTATTTCAGGGACTGTCGGAGAAGATACGGCGGTTGAAACGATGCGCGCCGGGGCCAGCGATTATGTTTTGAAAGACAATCTTACCCGCCTTGTGCCGGCGGTCAAAAGAGAGCTCTTGCGGGCAGATGCCAGGCAAAAGGAGAGGGCCCATGAAGAACAAAGGGAGCTTCTATTTAATATCTCCCATGATTTTCTTTGCATAGCCGGTTTTGACGGGTATTTCAAGATCTTGAACCCGCAGTGGTCAAAAGTGTTAGGCTGGACAGAGGCGGAACTTATGACAAAGCCTTTTATCGAATATGTCCATCCTGAAGATAAGGCAAAAACAAAAGATGCCATGCGGAGCCTTGAGGCAGGGGTCCAGATAGCGGGTTTTGAGAATCGCTATATGTGCAAGGATGGTTCTCACAGGTGGTTTTCTTGGAATGCTATTTCTTTGGTTGATGGAAAGGTTTGTTTTGCTACGGCCCGCGATGTCACGGAAAACAGGTTTGCGCATGAAGCCTTGTTGCAGAGTGAGCGCCGCTTCAGAGAGATATTAGAGGAGACTCATCTTTTTTCCGTCATGCTCGATACGGAGGGCCGCGTTACTTTCTGCAACTACGCGCTTCTCGATAAAACAGGCTTTATGAGGGAAGAGGTTATCGGTAAAAGTTGGTTTGATGTTTTTTTACCAGCTGATGTGCGCAAGGGTGTAAGAGATATGTTTTATGAAAAGATAAAAACAGGGGATATACCATCTTACTTTGAAAATGATATTCAGACGCGAAACAAAGAGAGGCGTCTTGTGGCATGGAATAATATTATTCTGCGCAATGCGGAGCGCAATATCATAGGTACGGCAAGTTTAGGGGAAGATATCACGGAAAGAAAACAATACGAGAATGCCATTAGTGAAAAAATTGCGGAAATAGAGAAACTCAATAAATTTATGATCGGGCGCGAGCTAAGGATCATTGAGCTTAAAAAAGAAGTGGACGAACTACTAAAAACGAACGGCAAGCCTCTAAAATACAAGGTGTAGAGACCATGTTTAGAAAAATAGCGGTATTATATTGTTTATGTTGCGGTATTTTTTGTATCGCCGGATGCGAGCAAGAAAGGCCGTTGAAAGTCAGTTTGGAAAAGAGGGTCGTTCTTGAAAAAGAGGCCATCTTTCCTTCCAGCAAAGCCTTACGTTTTGCCATAGGCGGCATGGTTGTCCCCAGGCAAGGTTTTAATTATTATATAGATTTTTTAAATTATGTGGAGAGAAAAACAGGGCTTAAGTTCTCTGTTTTTGGGGAAGATAGTTACGCGAAAGTTAATCAATTGCTTAGAAGCGGAGATGTTGATGCTGCTTTTGTCTGCAGCGGCCCTTATGTTGACGGAAAAAAAGAATTCGGCCTGGAACTTATTGCTATGCCTGTGGTTTACGGCGAACCGGTCTACTACTCTTACGTTATTGTCGCAGCCGATAGCCCGATAAAAGATTTGAACGGATTGCGCGGCAAGGTTTTTGCTTTTACGGACCCATTGTCCAATACAGGTAAGATCGTGCCTACGTATATGTTGGGACAGATGAATGAAAGTCCTGAGACTTTTTTCAGCAAGTATATCTATACCGATACTCACGACGCTTCGATAAAAGCTGTCGCGGATAAAAAGGTGGATGGCGCGTCAGTAGACAGCCTCATCTGGGATTACTTGAAAAAGACACAGCCTGAATTGACAGCTAAGACCAAGATCATACTAAAGTCTCCGCCTTACGGCAGCCCTCCTTTGGTCGTCAGGCCCGGTCTCTCGCCGCAGATAAAAGACAAGCTTAGAGAGGTATTTTTAAACGCGCATTTGGATGCTGAAGGCAAAGAGCTGCTTAAGCGCATGATGATGGACAGGTTTGCTCCGGGAGACGATAAAAATTATGATTCCATACGCGAAATAAAAGAGTGGCTTGAGAAAAAAGGATCGGAGTGAGGCCGTTATTTTTTCCATGATTAAAAATAGCATGAGATTTATAAGCCTGCGGATAAAAATTTTGAGATTAGTAATACCCATGATCGTCGTGCTGGGTATTCTTTTTATTTTTGTGGTCCTGAATGTGTTCCAAAAACAGATCAAGCGCGAAGTGGAGGCAAGAAGTAAATTCATAAGCCGCAAGATCGCAGACGACGCCATTGGTTATATCGTTAAGGACAATATCATAGGTTTGACCTCGTATTTGGATGGGGTAATCTCGCTTGATAAAGAGCTTGCGCAGCCGAATTTAGCGTATATTTTTATTTTGGACAAGAGCGGAAATATTATTGCGCATACTTTTGGCGACACTTTCCCAATAGAGTTAAAAGACGCCAATAAGACCGGGAGTAACAAGCGGGAGAATTGGGTTTTGCTTGAGACGGAAAAAGGGTTGGTCTTGGATATTGCCGTCCCGGTGCAGAATGGGGTATTAGGATATGTGCGGCTCGGAGTTTCAGAGCAATACGTTGTTAATGTTATTAACCATGCAATGTTATTGATGGCAGGCATTATAATCCTGTCTGTTATATCTGTCAGCGTCCTGGTTTTATTTTTTGTGAATAACTGGTTTAAGCCGATCGGCGAGTTAACAAAGGGGGTAGGGATAATCGGGGCAGGTGACCTGCTTTACAAAGTCGGAGTCAAATCCAATGATGAGGTAGGGCAGCTAGCCAGTGCTTTCGACAAAATGACGGAGAATCTCTATAAAACTACGGTATCGCTCGATGAATTATTATTTGAAAGGTCTGTGCGCAAGCAGGCCGAGACCAGGTTTTCAGATCTGGTTAACAGTCTTAATGCAGGTGTTTTTCTTAATATTGTCGGAGAAGACGGTACTTTTGCCGATGTTAATCCGGCGATGATCAAGATCTGTGAAGCTGATTCCAGAGAAGAGCTTTTAAAGTTCGGCATTAACACTTTATGCGTGGATCGCCTCAAATATATGGTACTGATAGGGAAGCTGGCTAAGGAAGGCAGCGTAAAAGACGAGGAGATCGAGTTGTCTTCTTTGAAAGGTAGGAGGTTCTGGGCTAAAATAACGGCAGTGCAGCGCCGCAACGATAACGGCAAAACTTTTTTTGAAGGGACGCTTGAAGACATAACCGAGCGCAGAGAGGCTGTGGATAAGCTTAGGCGCAATTATGACATCCAGGCCGTTTTGAACAGGCTCTTGAGCGTCTCGCTCAAAGTGGCATCTCTTGACGAACTTCTGGAGTATGCCTTAAATGAGGTACTTGATATCTCCTGGCTGTCTCTTGAGTCCAAAGGCGGTGTCTTCCTTATAGAAGACGACCCGCATACGCTCGTGCTTAAGGTGCAAAGAAACCTTGCGGTGCCGCTTCAGACGATGTGTAAGTTTGTTGCTTTGGGCAGATGCCTGTGCGGCCGCGCGGCTCAAACAGGAGAGCTCGTTTTTTCCGACCATGTTGATGAACGCCACGAGAATGTTTATACGAATATGCCGTCTCACGGGCATTATTGTGTACCTCTTGTGTTGACAGGGGGCAATGTCATGGGCGTCCTTAATCTTTATATAAAAAGCGAGTATCACCGTGATCCGAAAGAAGAGAGTTTCCTTATGACATTAGCAAATGTCATAGCCATGATTATACAGAGAAAGAAGATGGAAGATAAACTATTGGACAAGGTGGAAGAGATTGATAAGTTGAATCATTTCATGGTCGGCAGGGAGAGAAGGATCATCGAGCTTAAAAAAGAAGTGGATGATATTTTAAAAGACGCCGGCAGGCCGCCGCGGTACAATATCGTTTAAAACAAATGAAGACTGTTTTTCTTCTGCTCATCTCAAATATATTTATGACTATAGCCTGGTATGGCCACCTGAAATATAAGAGTTCGCCTTTATGGATCGCGATTTTGGCCAGTTGGTCTATCGCTTTTTTTGAATATTGCTTCCAGGTGCCGGCTAACCGCATCGGTCATTATCAGTTTTCCGCAGCCCAGTTAAAAACCATACAGGAAGTGATCACCCTCGTAGTATTCTGCTTTTTCTCGGTTATCTATCTTAAGGAGGGCCTGAAGTGGAATTATATCGCAGGATTTCTGATGATCATCCTCGCCGTGGTCTTTATCTTTAAGAAGTGGTAGTCCTGTTCTGCCCCGCCGCATAACTAATCTATCGTCTTTCGCAATGCAATATCCATTTTTCTTTACGCTAAAGGTTTTTATTGCACTGCGGTATCCCTGTTTGCCGACGAAGTTTTTTGCCGTCTGCTTCGGTTTGCATTTTTGCTGTTACGCTCCATAGGAGATTGTCGCTACAGCCAAAATGCAATCCCTCGCAGACTTTTGCCAAATAACTTCTGATTGTCGGCTTAAACAGGGATATTGCGTTGCTCTCATATATATGATGTTTCTTTTCGTTGACAAAGCTTAAATTTGGCCTTAAGTTAGTACCTATGATGATTTGGTTGTATTCACTCGCCAGTGTTTTTGTCGTAAGCCTCATATCCCTTATCGGTATTTTTACGATAGCCGTTAACGAGGCCCGCCTTAAGAGGATACTGATATTTTTAGTCAGTTTTGCTGTAGGCGCCCTTTTCGGTGATGTCTTTATACATATTTTGCCGGATATCTACGGTCAGGCAGGCGCGGATCATATGGTCTCTTTCGGCATCGTCTCGGGGATCATACTTTTTTTTATCCTGGAAAAATTCATTTATTGGCGGCATTGCCATTCCGGCGCGTGCGATATACACGGTGTCGAACATTTTGTATGGCTTAATCTTTTTGGCGACGGCCTGCATAATTTTATCGACGGCATTATTATAGGCGCAAGTTACCTGGTAAGCGTCCCTCTCGGCCTTGCTACCACGCTGGCTGTTGTGCTGCATGAGATCCCCCAGGAGATAGGCGATTTTGGCATTTTGGTTGGCGGCGGCCTGTCGCGTTGGAAGGCCTTGGGGCTTAATTTTTTATGCGCTTCAGTGGCTATTGCAGGCACTATGCTGGCTCTGATCGTGGGCCCGAAGATCAAAGATTTTCCTTTATATGTCATGCCTTTGACAGCAGGCGGTTTTATTTATATTGCCGGTTCAGACCTTATCCCTGAACTTCATAAAGAGGTCAAATTCAGCCGTTCGCTTCTGCAGCTGGCTTCCGTAATATTAGGTGTAGGTGTTATGGCGTTGCTTTTATTGCTGGATTAATATGGCCGACGCGCACAAACATAATCACATTTTTCCCAGGCTTGACAACAGCGCTTATTCCCGTGAGGTCAAAAAGACCCTTACTTTTGTCCTTGCCCTCAACTGGTTAGTCTCTGTTGCCAAGTTGATCGTGGGCTATCTCATCGGCAGCACCAGCCTGATAGCTGACGGTTATCATTCTTTTGCCGACGGCGCCTCTAACATCGTAGGGCTGATAGGGATGAAGATCGCATGTCAGCCGAAAGATAAAGACCACCCTTACGGCCATAAAAAATATGAGACGTTCGCATCTCTCTTGATCGCGTTTTTATTATTTATCTTGTGTTTCCATATAGTCCACGATAGCTTTGAGAGGTTGCATACCAGTCGGGCGCCTCATGTCAATCTGTTCAGTTTCGGCGTCCTTTTTGCGACCCTTATCGTCAATATCTGTGTCATGCTATATGAGTATCGCAAAGGTAAGGCGATAGGTTCGGATGTACTGGTTTCGGATTCGCTTCACACACGCTCCGATATCCTGACCTCCTTATCCGTTATCTTTGCCTTTGTCGGCATAAAACTTGGTTTTCCGGTTCTCGATTCTTTAGCGGCTTTGGTCATCGTAGTTTTCATTGGTTTCGCCGCGATCAATATTCTGAAAGAGACTTCAAGTACTCTTTGCGATACGGCTGTCATTGACCCAGGAGAAGTGGAGAAGAAAGTACTTGAGGTAGAAGGCGTTAAAAAGTGCCATCACGTAAGGACGAGGGGGCGAAAGGATGATATCTATGTTGACCTGCATGTGCTTATGGATGACAAGACTCCATTGTTTCGCGCCCATGACGTCAGCTCAAAGATAGAAAAGAAGGTCAAAGATAGTTTCGGCGGTGTTTCGGACGTTATTGTGCATATTGAGCCATTAAGCAGCGATGGGGACCAGCATGACGAAGGACGCCAGCAATAAAATTAAATATAAGCTCGCTATTTTCTTTGAGGACGACTCAACTAAAAATTTATTGCTAAAGTTGGCAAAAAAAAGGGGCTATGAAGCGTTGGCGTTCAAGTATCCCGAGACCTGTGTTGTAACAACTGACCCTGGCTGCATGTGCATAAAAGAGCACAGGTGCGCGGATATGATGATCCTCGGGCGGCACTTTTTATCTCTAAAAGCCTTGGATTTTTTGGGGTGTCAGTCTAAGTCAGGCTGTCGGGTGCCGTTTGAAAATAAGCTTATTATTTCAAGCACTTATGACGAAATGGAAGAACAAAAGGGGAAGGATTTAGGCGTTAAAATGTTGTACATGCCTTTTGTTTTCAAGGAATTAGATGATTGGTTTGATGAGTGTGAAAAGCGTCTTGAGCGCATGAAATAGACCAAAAGACGATGGGTTCGATCTCCTTAATAGCGGCCTTTGTCGCCGGCCTTATCTCGTTCCTGAATCCCTGTGTATTACCCCTGGTGCCGGGATTCTTAGGATACCTTTCCGGCGTATCCCTGTCAGACCCGCGCAGCCGCCACAAAGTATTCATTAACAGTTTCTTTTTTGTCCTGGGTTTTTCTTTTGTATTCGCTATTTTAGGCGTCTTGCTCAATTCTGTCCTCGCCGCGACTTCCCAGTCTTTGAGGGTTTTATTAAGCCGGTCAGGTGGGATCATTATAATTTTGTTTGCCTGCCATCTATTGGGCATTATTCGCATACCTATCCTGGAAAAGGAACACAGGATTGCTTTAAGAACAGGGCTCAAGCCAACCTATTTTCTGTCATTTATTTTCGGCGCTGTTTTTGCCGTAGGGTGGACACCATGCGTTGGCGCTCTTCTGGGGGGCGTATTAACGCTAGCCGCGACGTCGCCGGGTTTGAGTTTCATTCTTCTTATGTCCTATGCGTTGGGTTTAGGCGTGTCGTTCCTTTTTGTGGGTTTCTTTTCAGCTTTGGCTATTAAAGTTATTTCGGGCAGTGCGCGTTTCTTTAAATTCTTTAATATAGGCGTTGGATTTTTTGTCCTTGCGCTGGGCATTCTTATCTTTTCTGGCCGCTTGAGCTCTTTAGTCAGCCCTGTATCTTTGAATATTCGCGCAGGTCTTGCGCCGGCAACCGTTGAGCTGCCGGGGATATCAAAAGATGATACTTGGCAAGCAAGACGTGCGATGAAGGAAAAGAAATATAAAATGGCCAATGAGCTTATCCCCCAGGGCGGTTTTATAAATACCGGGCCTTTGCGGCTTGCGGACCTCGTAGGCAAAAAGGTGATACTGTTGGATTTTTGGACATACAGTTGCATCAATTGCTTAAGGACTTTCCCATATTTGAAAGATTGGTATAGCCGGTATAAAGATTCTGGCTTAGAAATAATCGGGGTACATTCGCCCGAGTTTGAATTCGAAAAAAAATATGATAATGTAGCGGCAGCCGTAAAAAAACTGGGTATTACTTTTCCAGTCGTTCTCGATAATGACCACAGCAATCTGTCGCTTTATGGGACTGTTTATTGGCCGACTAAATACCTGATCGATATCGATGGGTTCATCGTTTATAAACATATAGGCGAAGGCGGTTACAGAGAGACAGAACTAAAGATCCGGGAGTTGCTGGCCGAGCGAAAGGGAGTTTTGGGTCAAGGTAGGCTATCGGCCCAAAAAGAGTCGGTTGTCCCGGAAGATGCGGTGGAAGTCGATTTCTCCAAGATCAAAACACCCGAGATCTACCTCGGTAGTCAGACGACCCGCGGCAATTTCGGTAACAGTGAAGGTCTGAAGTATAATGAGGTGATCGATTATAAACTACCTGCTTCTTTAAAAGATAATGAGGTTTATATTGAGGGCGCCTGGTATAACGGCCCTGACTATCTTGAGCTAAAAAGCGCTAAAGGCAGGATCGTTTTAACATGCCAGGCAAGGGTGGTTAATATCGTTGCAGGCGCCGTAGATGGCGAAGTCCCATTGAAGATCAAAATTGACGGTAAGGCTGTTTCTGAAACTATCCGAGGACAGGATGTTTCGCAGGAAGGCGGGGTAATGGTCCGCGCGTTTGACCTCTATAATATCGTTGCAGAGAAGGAATATGGGAAGCACGAATTGGAGATAGAGGTGGAGGGAAGCGGCTTTGCCGCCTATGCCTTCACCTTCGGATAAGATATAGTTTCGCGCTGCAACATCAACATTCACTCACGTAGGGTCGTCAACGAGATCATTTTAGCCCCTGCCCTAGCGTCATATGGCTTTACCTTTAGCTGATTTTATTGTAAAATAACGGACATGGCTGATATCAAATCCATTTATAAAGAAGTCATCAAATGTTTTTTCCTTTCTTTTAAGCGCCTTTCGCTTTATGCTCCGGACCACCCGCTTTCCAAGGAGATACTGACCAGCCTTTTTAAGATGTTCGATGTGCTTCTGAAAGAAAATACACAGATCCTCATCGTAGTTGGCGTTAATGCGGATGAGATGGTCGTAAACAATGATGTTTTGAACTCCGAGGTCTTGGGCACGCGCGAAATTTACGAGAAGTTCAAGGCGTTCAAACTCGACGGCGTAAGTTTCTTGAAGGGGTTGAGCTATGATGAACTCGTCAATTTTGTAAAGGCTATGGCCCAAGCCGCAACGTTAGACGCGGGTAAGCCTGCGCCTTTGCCTGCATTGCTCAAAGACGGCTCGCAACATATCAAAATTAAAAAGATACATTATGAAAAAATAGAGGAAGGCCAGACAGTTGTTACCGGCGAAGCAGTCGGGACAGCCGGGATAGGCACTGGCAAGGCTTTTGACATAGGTTCAGGCACCGGAACCGGCACCGGCACTGGTATTGGTCTTGGAACAGGTACCGATACGTTCGGAGATATTAAAAGTTTTCTCACAGGTAAAAATACGGATATTACCGCATCGGCGCAAGCTGTCTTGGAAGAAATGGACCAAAATGTCTCAAAAGTAGCTGACGCTATTATTGAGAGCGCCAGGGAGTCCGGCGATTTCGAAGCAGTCATTAAGAAATTTGTCTCCTGGGTGTCTAAGTACGTGGCCCCGGTCCTGGTAGAAAAGAAAAAAGACCCGGCTAAGTTCATACAGAAACTATTTGATTCTTTTCAAAAAGACGAGTTGGCGTGCTATCCGCGCTCTGAAGAGGTTGTCGAGGAGTGCGCTGATGAGATAAAGGTCACTATGATCGAAAGCGTATATGTTTCGCAATATGCCCAATCACCTAAAAAAGCCATTAATGTGGCAGTGAAGATCTTAAGCGATGAAGACGACCAGAAGCGACTTATCCCTAAGCTCGCCAACAGGCTTGTGGCTGCCGGGGCAAGCAAAGAAGAGACGCAAGGTTTTGTTGAGAACGTAGAAAAGGAATTGATCAAAGACGAAGATGTCGCGATCTCAAAAAAGAAGCTGGCAAGGTTGATGAAGATCTCCGAACGCTTTGACGATGAGGTTAGCCGCCGGGTTAGGAGCGCTACCGAAGAACTGTCAAAAACAAACAGGCGTTTGAGCATAGAAAAGGAACGATCTGATGAGGTCATGCGGCACCTTGCAGATGGCCTTGTAGTTGTTGATAAAGAAGGAAAGGTGATCATGATGAATCCGGCCGCAGAGAAACTTCTTGGGCGCGAGACTAAGGAGGCGGTCGGACGGTCTCTTGTGGAAGGGTTAAAAGAAGAACATCTTTTGGCTGTGGCCAAAGGGCCGTTGGACGACAAAGATGAAACTCGTATCACCAAAGAGATAGAGGTTAACAGTAAAGATGATACGACTAAACGGATCCTTCGCGCTAGCTCCGCAGTGGTTGAGAATGAAGATGGTAAGACCGTAGGTATGGTCTCGGTCTTGAGCGATATCACGCACGAAAAAGAAGTGGAAGAGATGAAGTCCCATTTTGTTTCGCTCGTCACACATGAATTGCGCACGCCGGTCGTAGCCATACAGAAATCCCTCGAATTGATATTGAGCCGCACAACAGGACAGATCAATGAGGACCAGGAGAGGTTTTTGTCGATCTCGAAGTTTAACCTGGAAAGGCTTAACAGGTTGATCAACGATCTTTTGGATATGTCAAAGCTTGAAGCAGGCAAGATGACTCTAACTCCGATGGAGTTTGACTTAAATGAAGTCGCCAGCGAGGTCAGGGTATCGCTTGTCAGCTGGGCAAAGGATAAAGATATCACGTTGAATCTGGATCTGACAAAAGGACCTATTGTGGTGAATGCGGACAGGGACCGGATCACCCAGGTTTTGGTCAACCTTGTAGGCAATGCGTTGAAATTCACTCCGTCCAAAGGGGCTGTAACAGTGATACTTAATCCCGTCGAGTCCAAAGAAGGTGTTTGTGTTGAACCGTGCGTTGAGGTTTCGGTGGCAGATACGGGTATCGGTATCGACCCAAAGGATTTCAAGCGTATCTTCAATAAGTTCGAACAGATCAGCCTTGTTTCGCCGGCGGGTTCAGGCGGGTCAGGATTAGGTCTGCCTATAGCTAAGGAAATCGTCGATCTTCACGGCGGCACTATCTGGGTTGAAAGCCAGAAAGGCAAGGGCAGTATTTTTATATTTGTCATCCCTAGGCAATTTAAGGGTACGAAGAAAGAGAAGGCCTAGGGGATGCCGCTTTTTTCACCCGTATTTTCAAGGCGTATCCTGTCTTTAGTTGTTGTCGTTGCGGCTTTCCTTATCGCAGCCGTCTTGTATTTAAAGTTTTCTTTTTTGCCTAAAGTGTGTTTTGATTCAAAGTGCCTGTACCTGGAATTAGCTAAAACAGAATCACAGAGGGCGCAGGGGTTGATGTTCCGCCGGACTTTTGCGCAAGACCGCGGCATGCTTTTTATATTTCCGCGGGATGATATGTGGGGATTCTGGATGAAGAATACGCTGATCCCGTTGGATATCATCTGGCTTGATAAAGATAAAAAGGTCGTGGATATGGTCGAGCGAGCACAGCCTTTCGGCGGCGATAACCCGCCGACTTTCAGGCCTGTGTACCGATCGCGCTATTGTCTTGAGGCCAATGCAGGATTTGTTAAAAAAAATAATATAAAGGTAGGCGACAGGGCGCGATTTAATTGGATTATTTAGGCATTTGAGTTAAAATAGTAGCCATGAAAAAAATAAACGCGAATTTCATTCTTTTGATCCCGGGATTTCTTATTTTTTGCGGCTGCGCGTCTTTGAAGGAAACCGGGAAAAAAGTCTGGGGGTCATCCATTGAGCACTTAGAAAAAGAGCGCTCGCATGGCCGAGTCCAAAATTTTGCCTTATCTCTGGATCAATGCTTTCTTGAGGTCGAGAAATTAATGACCGCTACCGGCGCTCAAGTTTACTTGAAAGACGAACAGAAGGGGTTCCTGGCAGCCATGAATTTCAAGGGGCACGTAGATACGACGCAGGCAGGTATTTTTTTTACCAGGATAGAAGACGCAAAAACAAAGGTAGAGGTTTCTTCCATGAGCCCCAAGCTTGTGGATGATGTTTCAGAGATAATTTTTACAGGGCTTAAGGAATTTAAAACTGATTAGGAGGAAAGATGGGTAGAAGAGTATCGCTGGTATCGTTTGTGCTGGTTTTATTTTTATTTTCTTCAGTCGTAGTTGATGCCTTTGCAGAAAGGCCGTCAGAGGGATTAGGCAAGTGGCTGCAGGAAGCCGGAGTGGTTACGGGTTTTGTCCGCGGCGGTCTAAAGGGGCAGAAAGATTTTAACGCCGTTGTTACAGGTATGCGGTTTGGCTTTGACCTAAAGCCTTTCACAAAAAAGATGTTTAATTTTGAGCCAAAGGGGCTGCTGGAGATAGTATATGAGCCCTTTATCAACACCATTACTAAACCTGATGCTAATGTAGAATTTGGCTTTCCGTTTTTTTTCAAATATGCCTATCCTGTAACGAGCAAGTTTTATCCGTTCGTTGAAGTAGGTACAGGGCCTTACTATATGACTTTATCAACGTATGAACAATCTACGCAGTTCAATTTTATCAGCCAGGGAGGGGCAGGGATCTCATATTTTATCAGAGACGATCTGTCTGTTAACATAGAATACAGAAAACGGCACGTATCAAATGCATCCATTAAAGAGCCAAACGGCGGCCTGGATGCGGATGTATATATTGTAGGTTTGTCGTTGTATTTTTAAAAAGGGGTGATCATGTCACTGGAAGAAAAGATAGCAGCTGATTATAAAGAGTCGATGAAGGCAAGGGACGGGTTGCGCACGCAGGCCATCAGTTTCTTGCGCTCCGAATTGAAATATTGCGCCATAGATAAAAAGAAAGAGAAACTTGAAGACGCAGATGTGGCGCAGGTGCTAAAGAAGCTCATCAAACAGCGCCAGGATTCTATCGAGCAGTTTACAAAGGGCCAGCGTATGGACTTAGTTGAGAAAGAGAAGGCCGAACTTGCGATCTTAAAGGCCTATCTGCCGCAGGAGCTAGGTGCCGACGAAGTCGCAAAGATCGTAGATGAGGTTGTAGCTGCGGCCGGGGCCTTGACCATGAAGGATATGGGCAGGGTCATGAAAGAAGTTATTGCGAAGACGCAAGGCCGGGCGGACAGCAAACTGACAAGCGAGCTGGTGCGTAAAAAACTGGGGGGCTCGGCCTAAAGATGCTGTCAAGGTTAGAGGCGCTGAAAAAATCGTTCCTTTTTTCATTTGTTGATAGAGAGAGCGTCCAGAAGATCGCAAGTATTTCCCACCTTAAAACTTTCCGCAAAAACGATTGCATTTTCCACGAGGGTGACTCGGCGCTTGGTTTCTACATCGTAGTCAAAGGCAGGATCAAGATATATAAGCTTTCTTTTGCCGGAGCCGAACATATCCTTCACTTGGTCGGTGAAGGCGCCTCGTTTGCCGAGGCCGTTGTGTTTGGGCACCTGGACCGCTATCCGGCATTTGCGCAAGCGCTCTCGGATACCAAAGTCTTGTTCATACCTAAGAAAGATTTTTTGAGCCTGATGAGGTCAGATTTCGGATTGACGCTTTCCATCTTGTCCTCGATGAGCGAAAAACTCAAATACTTCAACATACTGGTCGAGGAGCTTTCATTAAAAAGCGCGGATAGCCGCCTGGCAAAATATCTATTGGATCTTGCGCTGAAAAAGAAAGCCGATTTTTTCAACCTGGACGTCAAGAAGGTGGAGCTTGCTAAAAAGCTTGGGATCGTTCCCGAGACCCTTTCGCGCACTTTTGCCCGCCTAAGAACTAAACGCATAATCCGCATTTCCCGCCAGCTCGTAACACTCCTCAACAAAGAAGCCCTGCATTCGATCTCCAGCGGCGAGAAAGCATAAACGCGCCAGCATCGTCGCAATGCAAGCCCTTGTTAGTAAGCGTAAGGTCGCCGCCGAGATCACCCTTTTCGCTTATGTATGAGCAACGCAAGCCCCTATACGCAAAAAACTTCGTGTGCGTACAGGGATACTGCGGTGCGAGTGATTGACCTGAAGTGACAAAATGGTAAAAGCAAAGATATCGAAGTTTGCTCCACAGGGACATTGCATTGCTTTTAGCATGTGTATCTGCAAACCAGGACCCCAATACAATAATATTGTCTGCGTGCAGGGACCCGTACTGCGAGTTACTAACTTGAAGCGAGAAAACATGCGGAGCAACGGGGCAAAATATATTTTTCATACTCTTGACTTAGGTCAAGGCAGAAATTTTTGTCATAATATACACTTGTATCAGAAAGGATGGTGGATTATGATGAATGTAAAAAATACCATGAAAAGGAAGATCGTCCAGATCGACGAAGAAAAGTGTAACGGCTGCGGCGCCTGCATACCGAATTGCCCGGAAGGAGCTATGCAAGTTATTGACGGAAAGGCGCGTCTTATAAGCGACCTATTGTGCGACGGCCTTGGGGCCTGCTTAGGACATTGTCCTCAAGGGGCTATTAGCATCATTGAGCGCGAAGCTGAAGCCTACGATGAGAGAAAAGTCATGGCCAATATGGTCAGACAAGGCATGAATGTCGTTAAGGCTCACCTTGAACATCTGCGTGACCACGGGCAATCGGCATATCTCTTACAAGCTATTCGCTACCTTGATGAGAAAGATATTGAAAACCCGTTGATGGCCGAGCATAAAGGAAAGTCAGCTGCCGCTCATACAGCGTACCACACCGGCGGTTGTCCCGGGGCCAGGATGTTCGATTTTACCGCTGAAGGCAAAAGGCCGCAGGCAGGGCCGGGTACGGAGACAGTTCAGAAGGCGGCATCACAATTGAGGCAGTGGCCGGTCCAGATGCATCTTATTTCTCCTACTGCGCCATATTTTCAGGGCGCAGACGTTGTCCTGGCTGCAGATTGCACGGCATATGCCCTGGGGAGTTTTCATACCGACTACCTTAAAGGTAAGGCTTTGGCTATCGCATGCCCCAAGCTTGATCAGGGACAGGAGGTCTACGTTGAAAAGATCAAATCATGGTTTGAGGACGCCAAGATCAATACGCTGACAGTTTTGATCATGCAGGTGCCTTGCTGCCACGGTCTTTTGGGGTTAGCCCAGGAGGCTTTGAAAGAGTCTAAGCGCAAAGTGCCTATCAAGTATGTAGTTGTTGGGTTACAGGGTGAGATAGCGCAGGAGGAGTGGTTGTAAACCGGATAAAATCAAGAAAAAAACGTTATCCCTCTCCGTCGGTAGCGGATCGGGATGATTTACAGCGAGAGAGTGAGGGTAAATCATGAGTATGTTTTGTTATCAATGTGAACAGACAGCAAAGGGTACAGGTTGTACGATACACGGTGTTTGCGGCAAGAGCGAGGATATCGCAAGCCTGCAGGATACGCTTCTTTTCGGCTTAAAAGGGATCGCTGCCTATGCCTTTCATGCTCGCGAGCTCGGGGCAAGGGATGAACAGGTCGACGCCTTTATGCATGAGGGATTGTTCTCGACCATCACTAATGTTGATTTTGACCTGAACCGCTTTGTGAGCTTGGTATTGAAGTGTGGAGAGATGAATCTCCGTGTTATGGAGCTTTTAAATAATGCCCATGTCGATAAATTTGGTAAGCCTACGCCTGTAGAGGTCGAAACCGGCACAAAGCATGGTCCCGGCATTGTTGTCACAGGCCATGACCTTCTGGACCTATACGAACTTTTAAAGCAGACAGAGGGGAAAGGCATCAACATTTACACTCATAGCGAGATGTTGCCGGCTCACGGTTATCCGGAGTTTAGGAAGTTCAAGCACTTGGTCGGTAATTATGGCGGGGCGTGGCAGGAGCAGAAGAAAGAGTTCGATGAGTTTCCTGGTGCGATGCTGGCTACCACCAATTGCGTGCTTATTCCGAAGGATTCTTACCGTGACAGGCTTTTTACGGTAGGCATAACCGGAGTTGAAGGCGTCAAACACATACAAGGAAGGAATTTTGCTCCGTTGTTAGAGATGGTAAAAAAGTTGCCCCCTTTAAAAGAACAGCCCGGCAAAAAGATAACGACCGGTTTTCACTACACTGCTGTATTGGGGCTTGCGGATAAGATCATCGCCGCGGTCAAAGCCGGGAAGATACGTCGTTTCTTTTTGATAGGTGGATGCGACGGTGCAAAGCCGGGCCGTAACTACTATGCGCAATTCGCAGAAATGGTACCCAAGGATTGTGTAATTATAACTGTGGCTTGCGGCAAGTATCGTTTCAACAAGCTTGACTTTGGCTCTATCGACGGCATTCCACGCTTGATAGACGTCGGCCAATGCAATGACGCTTATTCCGCTGTCAGAATAGCCCTGGCTTTAAGCAAGGCATTCAATTGCGGCGTAAATGAATTGCCGCTTTCGTTCGTCCTTTCGTGGTTTGAGCAGAAGGCTGTAGCGATCTTGCTCACGCTTTTTTATCTTGGCGTCAAAGGTATCCGCATAGGGCCCACGCCCCCGGCTTTTATCACGTCAGGGGTATTCGGGGTACTCCAACAGGCATTTGACTTAAAGCTTATTACAACTCCGGAGGTGGACCTCAAAGCCATTCTGGGTAAATAGGGGGGAATATTTATATTGACGTAGAAAATAAAATCATATAATATATCAACCGATAAGCGCGATGGACCCATGTAAAAAGTGGGTCCTTCGTCTTATGGGTCGATTGCCGACGGGAAAAGTCAGTTTTTGCGTAGAAGTAATTTACAATGGGGGTATATAGAAGTTGACTAACGTTTTAGAGACGCCTTACTATTTGATTGACGAACGCAAGCTGTTAAAAAACCTTAAAATAATAAAATATGTAAGGGACTGTTCAGGCGCAAGATCTGTATTGGCGCTCAAATGTTTTTCAACATGGAGCGTCTTCGGCCTGATGAAGAAATATATGGATGGGACGACCTCCAGCTCTCCATATGAAGCCCGCCTGGGGAGAGAAAAATTCGGCAAAGAAGTCCACGCCTACTCTGTAGCATATTCCAGGGAAGATCTAAAAGAAGTCAGTTCATCGGCAGATAAGATTATTTTTAACTCGATAACGCAATTAGAAAGGTTTGCGCCTTACCCCCGCGGCTTGAAAATTGGCTTAAGGCTGAACCCTTGCGTGAGTTATTCCCATTTTGATTTAGCGGATCCTGCCCGTAAATTTTCCCGTCTCGGCGTTTTTAACAAGAGATCTATTTTAAAAGTGCTGCCTCTTATAAGCGGAGCCATGTTCCACTTTAACTGCGAAAATGACGATTTCAAAAATTTTTCTTCTAACCTGGACCATATCAGCCGTGTTTACGGCGACATACTCAAGCGCTTGGAGTGGGTGAGTTTAGGCGGCGGGATCTATTTTACCAAAGCCGGATATCCTTTGGACAGATTTTGCGAAAAATTAAAAGATTTCAGCAGCCGTTTTAATGTCCAGGTTTACTTAGAACCCGGTGAGAGCGCTATAACCGAGTCAGCCGAATTAGTCACAAAAGTGCTCGATATTGTACATAACCGGATGGATATAGCCATCGTTGATGCATCAACCGAAGCGCATATGCTGGATCTGTTGATCTACCGTACAAGTGCCAAGATCAAAAGTCCGGCACCGGGCAGGTATAAATATATGGTTGCGGGCCGGTCTTGCCTTGCCGGAGATATATTTGGTACTTATAGTTTCAGGTCCAGGCTAAAAGTCGGGCAGTTAATCAAATTTTCTGATGCCGGCGGCTATACTATGGTAAAAAAGAATTGGTTCAACGGGCTTAAAGCCCCTGCTATAGCCGTAAGAAGGCTGGATGGCTCGGTTGATCTGGTCCGTCGTTTTACATACGGGGATTTTGTAAGCAGTTTGTCATGATCGTTGCACGTTATGACAATAGGGAGGCCTAAAAGAGATGAAAAGGAATGTATTGATCGTCGGGGCCGGCGGTGTTGCTCATGTAGCTGCGCATAAATGCGCGCAACATAATGATATCTTGGGGGATATATGTATCGCGTCTAGAACTGAAAGCAAATGCGACGAGATCATTGAGAGCGTTAAAAGAAAAAACCACATCAAGGATACCGGCAAGAAGATATATTCCAGGCAGGTCGACGCATTAGACATTCCATCTGTCGTCAAGCTTATCAAGGAAACCAATTCGCAAATAGTCATTAATCTGGCGCAGGCATATGTAAATATGTCTTTGCTTGAGGCCTGTATCCAGGCGGGTGTAGCCTATATGGATACCGCGATACACGAGGATCCAAATAAGGTCTGCGAAGATCCTCCATGGTACGCGAACTATGAATGGAAGCGCAAGGACCGCTGTAAAGAAAAAGGGATCACGGCAATTTTAGGCGCAGGCTTTGACCCCGGAGTAGTGAACGCCTATTGCGCCCTTGCCGTAAAACACTATTTCGATAAGATCGATACAATTGATATTCTGGATGTCAATGCCGGAAGCCACGGAAAATATTTTGCCACTAACTTTGACCCGGAGATAAATTTCCGGGAATTCAAAAAGGTCTGGACATGGATCGACCGCAAATGGGTGATGGAAAAAGTGCACTCGATAAAGATGACCTATGATTTTCCGGTTGTCGGTTCGCAGCCTGTTTATTTAAACGGCCACGATGAGCTTCATTCCCTGTCGAAAAATATAGATGCCAACAGCATCCGTTTCTGGATGGGTTTTGGCGACCACTATATCAATGTCTTTACGGTGTTGACAAATTTAGGATTGATCTCCGAAAAACCGATCAAGACCGCTGAAGGCGTTGAGGTTGTTCCTTTGAAAGTGTTAAAAGCGCTCCTGCCTGATCCTTCGTCTTTGGCGCCCAATTATACGGGAAAGACCTGTATTGGAAATTTTGTCCGCGGCGAGAAAGACGGCAAGAAAAAAGAGATCTTTATCTACAACATCTGTGATCACGCAGAGTCCTACAAAGAAGTGGAGTCACAGGCTATTTCTTACACTGCCGGCGTACCACCGACAGCCGCTGCCATACTTATAGCCCGCGGCGCCTGGGATGTAAAAACCATGGTAAACGTAGAAGAGCTGGATCCGGACCCTTTTATCGAATTGCTGAATTCAATGGGCCTGCCGACTCAAGTGCAGGAAAACCCGGCCCCTCTGCAACCAAGCGCCAGGGTCAGATAGCCGATTTTTTTTAAAAGATATTATTGCGTTGTCCTTAAGCTGATTGTATAATGCAAGCCAATAGAAGGACTCCGTGCTTAAGCGCTTGTGAATTTCTCGCGAAATTCACTGCGCAAGCTACGGAGTTGATTTTGTAAAGTAAAATACCTGTATCTATCCAAAATCAAGGAGGAAAATAAAGAGGATGTCAAGAGTACCTAAGTTTGAAGAAGGCAGCTTCGGTCTGGAAGTCGTGATGGATCTCTACGAATGCAACCCCAAGGTCATCCGTTCGGGTAAATTACTCGCCGAATATGTGACAAAGTTGTGTAAGCTTCTGAAGATGAAAAAATTCGGCAAGACGCAGTTGCCGCACTTTGGCTATAATGAGGCCCATACATCCGGTTTCTCTATGCTCCAGTTCATTGAGACCAGCTCTATAACCGGCCACTTTTCAGAATTATGGAACTCCGCCTATCTCAATGTATTTTCGTGCCGGGATTTCGACACAAAAAAGTGCATTGATTTCACTATTAAATTCTTTGGCGCCAAACGCGTAAACAAGCGCGTCCTTTTCCGCAAGTAATCCCATAGGTCATTCTTTCACAATCGCACTGCAAGTCTCTGTTCGCAGATGGTATAATTAAACCGAGGTCCGACCTCGGCCCCGATTGTCGAGGTCGGACCTCTAGCACAAGGGCGTGTCGATACAACCAAAAAATCCCTGATTATCTGCTGAACAGGACTTGCACCGCTCGTATGCTAATAAGTCGCTTTGTGGTGTTTTTCTAGCGAAGAGTTGTATCAAGATTCGGTCTCGGTACAACTAGTTTAGTAATAGATCTCTATGAGCACTGCAGTGTCCCTGTAAAGCACACATCAGAAGTTTTTTGGCACTTCGTTTTACTTCGCTTCGGTTGGTGAGGGGTTACGGCGAGGCCGTTGCGGTCCTGACCGAAGAGTAATACAGGTTTTACTTATCTATCGAGGGAATGTCCGCGTTACGGACGAGACGTAAACCGAAGCCAACGGTCCCCTGCAATCCAGAGGATTGCGGGGATTTTATCCCGGGAATTCTTTGAATTCCACGGGACAAAAAATTCCAGTTTGCGAACAGGGACATTGCGTTGCGACCAGTGTATGACGCGAGAGCAGGGGTGGCTATAGTCGGAGACACAAAGCTGTGGATAAGAGCTTGTGTTGCTTACCTACAGTATTTGCATGTTTTTGCAATTGACACCTATATCCATGTCTTATATAATAGGGGCTTATTAAGGGCGTGTGTTTTTCTTAACTTCATGTTTGAATTATAGTTAAATATATAGCGAAGGAACTTAATATGGAAGCCAATGAGATCGTCCGCCAGAGGATAGAAAAGTTAAAAGCTTTTAAAGATGCGGGTATTGACCCTTACGGTAAAAAATTCGATAAGACGTGCTCTATCAAGGAGTTATTAACGTCTTTTAATGAGAATCAAACGGTTGTTTTGGCAGGCCGTCTCATGGGTAAACGCAAGCACGGCAAGGTTTGTTTTGCAGATTTAAGGGATGAGGAGGCGAAGTTACAGCTTTATGTGCGCAAAGACGAGTCTTTGAGCGAGGCCCAATTTGACCTATTCAATTCGCTCGATATTGGAGATATTGTTGGTGTGGAAGGCACGACATTCAAGACGCATACGGGTGAACCTACATTAAAAGTCTCTAATTTTACTCTTCTTGCAAAGTCGCTTAGGCCATTGCCTGAAAAGTGGCATGGCTTAAAGGACATCCAGATCCGTTACAGGCAGAGGTATGTGGACCTGATCTCAAATCCGGAGGTCAAGGAGATATTCGCTCTTCGCTCAAAGATAGTTTCTTATGTGCGTGATTTTTTGAATAAGCGCGGATTCCTGGAAGTAGAGACGCCCATGATGCATATCATCCCGGGAGGAGCCGCAGGCCGGCCGTTTAAGACATACCATAATGAATACGATATGGACCTGTACTTGAGGATAGCGCCGGAGTTGCACTTAAAACGGCTTATCGTCGGAGGGTTCGAGAAGATCTACGAGATCAACCGCAGTTTCCGTAATGAGGGTGTTTCTACGCGCCATAATCCCGAGTTTACGATGCTTGAGTTATACGCGGCTTACTGTGATTACGAAGACATGATGAAGATCACTGAAGAGATCTTTTCAAATGTCGCTAAAGATATATTCGGAAAATTAAAGTTTGAGTATCAGGGCAAGGAGATAGATTTTACACCTCCTTGGCCCAGACGTTCTTTTGCTAAAGCCGTCAAGGATAGGTTCGGCATTGAGCCTTCGGATGAAACCCATGTTATGGTTGCTAAACTTAAAGAAAAGGGAAGGCCGGTCGAAGACAGGCTGACGCGTTCCCAGATCGTCAAGGTGGTCGAAGAGATCCTGACAGAAGATGCGCCTACGCAACCGGTTTTCTTCACCGAGTATTTCAGCATTCTTTGCCCTTTGGCAAAAAATAAGAAAGAGGACCCTTTTATTTCCGATAGGTTTGAGCTTTATGTGGCCGGCATGGAAGTGGCCAATGCGTATTCCGAGCTCAACGACCCCATTGAGCAGAAGGCGCGGCTGGAGGAAGAGCTAAAGGAAGAAGGGGCAGGCCAGCGCTGCATAGATGAAGATTTTGTCGAGGCGTTGGAATACGGCATGCCTCCGACCGGCGGCCTGGGTATAGGCATTGACCGTATGTGCATGATCTTTTTAAATCAGCCATCCATAAGGGACGTTGTCCTGTTCCCATTGTTGCGTCCTGAAACGCAGACAGAACCGGATAAGAGCGCCTAAATATGAATTTTGAATTTTTTATCGGTAGTCGTTATTTTTTGACCCTTCAGAAAGAAAGATTCATATCCATTATCAGCCTGATCGCGGGTTTAGGCGTCGCTATCGGAGTCATGGCGCTTATCGTAGTTTTGGCCGTTATGACCGGGTTTGATAATGACCTAAAGGATAAGATCATCGGAGCCAATCCCCATATCGTCCTTGCCGGCGAAGAGGGGGTCTCTGATTTCAACGCTCTTTCGCAAAAGATCAAGTCTTTCAAAGACGTAAAAAAAATCGCCCCTTATGTAAGCGGCCAGGCTTTTTTGTATTATAAAGATAAAGTATTGAGCCTTAACCTCAAAGGCGTTGATCCGGTATCAGAAGCCGGTGTTACGCGGATCAAGGAGTATATCGCCGGCGGGAAAGTCGACCTGCCAAAGGGCGGCATAATATTGGGGCAGGAGCTTATGGCTGTCCTGGGAGTGCAAGTGGGAGATGAAGTGGTGTTGTCGAGCCCTGTCATCGGCCTTAATACAACGTTTCGCATTTCCGGTGTTTTTCATACAGGGATGTATGATTATGACCTGAACCTGGCTTTTTTAAATATCCGCGATGCGCAGGAGTTTTTCGGCGTAGGCAGTCTGGTCACACAGGTCGGAATAAGGATAGCTGATCCTTATCGCGCGCCGCAGGTGAAAAAAGAGCTGGCAAAAATATTGCCGACGTCGTTCCATGTACGCACATGGATGGAGATAAACCAGAATTTTTTTGCGGCGCTGGCGCTCGAGAAACTGACGATGTTTGTCATATTGACCTTGATCGTCCTTGTTGCCTGTTTTAACATCATTAGTTCCCTTATTGTCATGGTAGTTGAAAAGACCAAAGATATAGGGATCTTGAAGGCCATAGGAGCCCCGGAACCGCTCATACGAAGGATATTTACCTGGGGAGGTTTAATCGTTGGATTAGGAGGCACTTTTTTTGGTATAATAGGTGGTGTTGTCCTGTGCCTTTTATTGAAAAAATACCAGTTTATCCAGCTGCCTCGTGATATTTACTATATTGATAGATTGCCTGTGGCATTGCGTTGGCAAGACATCGGCCTGATCGCAGGTTCTGCATTATTGATCACGTTTTTGTCTACCATCTATCCGTCCCGTAAGGCGGCGGGTTTGAACCCGGTGGATGCCTTGAGGTACGAGTGATGCTGGATGCAAGGAATATTACCAAGGCGTATTTTGAAGGCGATAAGGAACTCCAGGTCTTAAAAGGTATAAATTTAAAAATTGCCCGTGGGGAATTTTTGAGTATCGTCGGGCCATCCGGGGCCGGCAAGTCTACGCTTTTGCATATCCTCGGAGGTTTGGATGAGCCTTCGCGAGGCGAAGTTTACCTGGATGATTTTTGCCTTTCATCATTAAAAGATGCCCAGAAGGCGATGATCAGAAATACGCGCTTCGGTTTTGTTTTTCAGTTTTATCATCTTTTGCGCGAATTCTCGGCTTTGGAAAATGTCATGCTTCCGGCTTTTTTGAAAAAGGGCGAGAAGAAGGAAGAGGAGATAAAAGATAAGGCTAAGGGCCTGCTTGATTTTTTAGGGTTATCAAGCCGACTAACGCATCGCCCATCCGAGCTTTCCGGCGGGGAGCAGCAGCGCGTTGCCTTGGCGCGTGCGCTTATCAATGATCCGGAGATACTTTTTTGCGACGAGCCTACAGGGAACCTGGATTCCGAGGCAGGAAAGCAGATACGCGCCATGTTATTTGAGCTCAATCATAAGAAAAAGACTACTGTGGTGGTTGTGACCCATAGCCGCGAATTGGCGCAAGGGTCCAACAGGATATTAAATATTTTTGACGGCAGGATCGTGAGTACTGAAGAAATTCTAAAAAAACCCTGATATGGAACTTCTGAGTTAGTTTTTGTGTGTTCATTTTTAGCGGCATTATAATTTTGTGCGAGACGGGGAGGCCATTATGGAAAAACGGTATTTAAAATATTTGTTATTTTCGGCTTTGATTATAGCTTTTTTTGTTATAATTTTTCCAAAAATTTATACTTCAATTCAACATAGGAAAGTCAAGAAATGGGCATTGACATCAATCAAGAATTCTGAAACATATAGTAAGAGTTTGGAAGCTTATATTAAACAACAAGAAGAACGCGCAAAGATGTTGGCAGAATCTAGGAAACAACAAGAAGAATACAAAGTTCTCCAGGAGAGATGTAAGAAAAGCCAGGATGAATATGAAATTTTACAAGCAAGGGCTAAGGCACAATGCGATAAAGCTGATGAACAACAAAAAAGGTATGACAATATTTTAACCACGTGGGAAAGACAACAAAAACAGTATCAGGTTTATCTTGATTTTTTAGAAAAGAAATAGTTTTTGCAATATTACATCAAACCAGAATATGCAAACAAATTTTAGCGAAGAATCAAAGTCGTTATTATTGCAGGCCAAAAAAGCTTCTATAGGCAGGCTGAAGCCCGCTATCGTAGAAGAATTAATGTTCTATGCTTTTGTTGAGTTGCAGCATCCATTATGGCTCATCATCCAAAATAAATACAAGATCGATGAGAATGTTATTAAAAACACCATTTCTAATGATCTTTTAAAAAACGGTTCTGACGATCCAGAAAATCCTGCTAATATTGAAAAGCAAAACGTTTTCTTTGAGATAGCCAATCAGGAAGCAATAAAGGATGAGTCTTCACTGATTGAACCTCTGCATTTATTCAAAGCAGTTTTTCTAACTTGGGATAATTGTGTTATTAGGTTTTTCAAAGAAGCTGGCATTTCCATAGAGCAACTGCTTGAAGATTTGGGGAAATTGTCGTATTCGGATTTGGCAAATGCTATACAGAAAGCCAGCGATCATAAAGCTTATGCCCCATCTAGAAGAGTCATCCAATCGACAGAGCAATATTCATTTGGATTGGATCTTAATCGCTTCGGGCGGAATCTGAATGATCTCGCCAAAGATGGTAAATTAGACCCTGTCTTTTTCCGCGATGAAGAGATACAGACTACTTTAGAGATCCTGTGTCGCAAGCAGCAGAATAATCCGTTATTGATTGGTGAGGCAGGGGTAGGAAAGACCGCTATTGCCGAAGGCATAGCTCAATTAATCGTGGCTGGTCATGCTCCATCCATTATGTCCGATAAACAAATTATTGAGCTTAGCATAACATCTTTAGTGGCAGGAACAACTTTGCGAGGTCAATTTGAAGAAAATGTGCAAAGGATTATAAATGAGTGTCAGCAAAATCCAAATATAATTTTATTTATCGATGAAATCCATATGATCGTTGGCGCAGGAGGCGAAAAGGGATTAGGGGATGCTGCAAATATTTTTAAACCTGCCCTTGCCAGAGGGTCTTTAAGGTGTATGGGTGCAACAACGCTGAAAGAGAGCAGGCAGTTTATTGATAAGGACAGGGCTTTAGCGCGAAGGTTCCAGCCGGTTTTTATTAAAGAACCCACCGTTGCCCAGACCATAGATATTTTAAATAAATGCAAAGAAAGGCTTGAGACCTTTCATCAAGTAAAGATTACGGATGAGGCTATAAAAGCATCGGTCGAACTTGCAGAAGAACACATTAAGAATAGGTATTTTCCAGGTAAAGCCATAGATTTGTTGGATCATGCCTGCGCGCGTGAAAAAATAGATCCCAACAGTGATAAGATCATTACCAAAGAAGAAATCGCAGTCATTGTTGCCAAAGATGCACAGGTGCCAATTACGCAATTGTTAGTTGATTCGGCAAAAGAGTTGACCTTGTTACAAGATAGATTGAGACAGAGGGTGATAGATCAGGAAGAGGCAATCAAAGATTTGGTCGGGGTTATTCAACTGACAAAGATGGGCATGGATATAAATCAGGATAGGCCCGAAGGAGTCTTTCTTTTTGTTGGAGCAACCGGTGTTGGGAAAACCACTCTTGCAAAATCTTTGACTATGGCATTATTAGGGGATGAGACGAGATTAGTCAATTTTAATATGACAGAATTTAAGGATGCAACTAGTATAAATAGATTTATTGGAGCGGCTCCGGGCTATATCGGTTTTGATCAGGAAAGCAAACTGGCAAACTGTGTGCGGTCTAATCCTAATTCAATTATTTTATTGGATGAAATCGAAAAAGCGCATCCTGATATCCTGACACTATTAAAAGGGGTATTTGAGAAAGGAACTTTAGTTTGCCAGGATGGAGATCCGGTATATTTCTCTCACGCTATATTTATTTTGACTTCAAATATTGGAGCCGATGTCTTAAGAGAGGAAGAACTGCAAGCATTGAATCAGGAAAAACTCGATCATCGGGTAAGGGGCATTTTAGAACAAGAGGTTAAAAACAGATTCACTCCTGAGTTTCTCAATGCCATTGATAAAGTTATATATTTTAACGCCATCAGCCGTGAATGTATGAAAAAGATTGTTGGAGACAAAATAGAAACTATTCTAATGCGTTTAAAAACAAGGGGTTTTGAGATTAAGATGGATGAAAATGTAGGGAGTTTTTTGCTCGAAAAGGGCTATAGCATACGTTTTGGAGCTAAGTTTATAGATAAAGTTATAGAGGATTATTTGTTAAAGCCTTTAACGCAATATATATTATCTTGTGGAAAAGTAATGATTTCTGCATCATTGAGCAAAGAAAATAAACTTTTTTTTAATTGCGAGTAGTTAAAATTTGTAATACCGCTACTTTTGTTGCAGATAGCCTGTTATCCTAAGATATTGTAGCGTTGACAGCGCGTACATCTGCCACTATTGAGGAATTTGAAAAGAAATTTTGCAGTTTTTGATAATCTAAGTCAGCGGGAGTTCCCCGCCTGTGAAGGCGGGGGTGAGAGCCGTATCCTGTGTCTTCCGGGCTTGTGATATACTGAATCCATGCGATTAAAGCGATCAGCTCACGCGGTATATCAGACGCAGTACCACATCGTATG
>JACRLT010000012.1:0-32902 GCA_016235185.1 Candidatus Omnitrophota bacterium | reverse complement strand
AGGACAAGCGCAGCTTGGCTTTTGAAAGAACCCCGCCTGTAAAGGCGGGGGAATCTATTTATTTAACAGGAAGTATAAACGAAAATATTTTTTAACAGTGTTTGGATTTAGATTGGAGGTTACATGCTGATCTATTTTAACGGAAAATTTGTGAAAAAAGAGATGGCCCGCGTGTCCGTGTTTGACCATGGACTTTTATACGGCGATGGCGTCTTTGAGGGCATCAGGTCTTATAACTGCCTTGTTTTTAAATTAAAAGAGCATATAGACAGGCTTTACGCTTCGGCTCAAGGCATATCGCTTAAGATCCCAATGAATAAGCAGCAGATGCAGAAGGCTGTTATTGATACGCTCAAAGCGAATAGATTGAAAGATGCCTATATACGTCTGGTTGTTACGCGCGGAGAAGGCGACCTTGGCTTGGACCCGCGTAATTGCGTTAAGCCTACGATCTTTATAATCACGGATAAGATCGCACTTTATCCGCAGGAGCTCTATAAGAAGGGTTTGACGATCGTTACAGTCCCAACGCGGCGCAACATACCGGAGGCCATTAATCCCCAGATTAAATCTTTGAATTATTTAAACAACATCCTGGGTAAGATCGAGGCGATCAATGCCGGTGTGCCCGAGGCTATTATGCTAGACCAGAGCGGGTTCGTGACAGAGTGCACGGGGGATAACATCTTTATGATAAAAAATAAGGAGTTGATGACTCCGCCGGCCTATGCGGGTATCTTAAACGGTATAACGCGCTCTTGCGTGCTTGACTTGGCTCCCCAGTCGGGCTTAAAGCCCAAGGAGTGCATGATGACGCGTTTTGATCTTTTTAATGCAGATGAGGTATTTTTGACAGGAAGCGCCGCGGAGATCATCCCTGTCGTGAAGATGGACAGCCGTCTTATTGCAGATGGCAAAGTCGGCCCATACACCTTGAAGCTCATCGAGAATTTCAGGAAGCTTACAAAGAAGGAAGGCGCGCGTTATGCTTTGTAATCTCTGCAATAAAAATCAGGCTACAGTTCATTTGACGGAGATCGTTGACGACCAGATGAGCGAGCTCCATCTTTGCGATGAGTGCGCACGCAAAAAGAGCATGCAGATGGAACAGCAGTTCGGCCTCTCCGATCTTTTGGCAGGCCTTGTTGATTACGGCAAACAGCTTGGAGGGGCGGAAAAAGATTCTCCTGCCATGCAGTGCGCTAATTGCGGCTTGACTTATGAGGATTTCAGAAAGATAGGCAGGCTTGGATGCAGCGAGTGCTACACATCTTTTGCAAAATACCTGGGCCCGCTTTTGAAACGCATACACGGTGCCAGCATGCATACAGGAAAGATGCCTCCCGGCCAGGCGCCGGAAGCTCCGCGGCCGCAAAAGGCCAAGATAACGAAAGAGTCCACTATTGACGAGTTAAAATCAAGTTTACAGCAGGCGATCGAGCATGAGGAATTTGAAGATGCGGCCCGTCTTCGCGACAAGATCAAAGAGCTTGAGCAGAAAGCTAAAGAGCCGGAAAGCAATAAGCAAACAGAGAAGAAGAGGAAGACTAAGCAATAAAGACGTCACTCCTTGCCTAAACAGACTAAAAATCTCTACGATATTTTTAGTCTAGGCTTCGGAGTTAATTTTGCAAGGAAGAACTATAGGGGGCAAAATTAATGAGATTTGAAGACTTACTCGGCCAGACAAGCGGTTGGCTTAAAGGCATTGGGCCGAATTCGGACATTGTCATCTCTTCGCGTGTCCGCTTAGCGCGCAATTTTACCAAGATACCTTTTCCTCATTGGGGCAAGAAGCAGGACGCCGAGCAGGTCCTTGTCATGGCAGAAAACGCATTTAAAAATACAGAGTTGCTAAGGGACGGTCTTTTTTTAAGGCTCGATGATTTTGACAATGTTGATAAACAGTTTTTAGTGGAGCGCCATCTTATGTCCACCGAGCACGCCACTCGCTCCAACCAAAAAGCGCTTTTGGTCACACCCGACGAGAATATCGCGATCATGGTAAACGAAGAAGACCACTTGCGCATGCAGGTCATGGAGTCGGGTTTTGACCTGGACGGTACCTGGAATATTATGAACATGATAGATAACCGGCTAGCCGAACTCCTGCCCTATGCGGTACGCAGGGATTTGGGGTATCTAACGGCCTGTCCTACTAATACCGGTACCGGCATGAGGGGGTCGGTGATGCTGCACTTGCCGGCGCTTGTTATGACACGCCAGATAAACCGAGTCCTTGAGGCCATAGCGAAGTTGAGCTTTACCACACGCGGGCTCTACGGCGAAGGGACGCAGGCTTCGGGTAATTTTTTCCAGATCTCCAACCAGGTCTCTTTGGGGCAGAAGGAAGAAGAGATCATCGGTAACATTAAAGGTGTCATAAAGCAGATCATAGAACACGAGGAAAAAGCGCGGGAGTCGCTATTGGCCGAGCATAAAGAATTGCTCGAGGATAGGGTGTGGCGTTCTTACGGTACGCTGAAAAACGCACACATCATTTCAAGCAACGAGACCGTGGAACTCCTTTCGATGCTAAGGCTTGGCAATGACCTTGCAATAGTCCGCGACATAGAGCGCGGCCTTATAAACGAGCTTTTTATTTTGACGCAGCCTGCGCATCTGCAGAAGCTCGAAAATAAAAAATTATCGGCAAATGAACGGGATGTAAAACGGGCACAGATAATAAGGGAGAGGATTACAAAATAAGCATAGGGCATAGAGCATAGGGCGTAGGGCAAAGCGCGGAGAAAAAAAAGCAAAAAGATTTTACTCTTGGCTCTATGCTATTAGCCCTTAGCTATAAATCGGAGGACTAAAGAATGTTTAATCGTTTTACCGAAAGAGCGAGAAAAGTCATTGTCCTTGCCAAAGAAGAGGCAAGGCGTTTTAACCACGATTATATCGGTACCGAGCACCTTCTTTTAGGACTTATACGAGAAGGCGAAGGCGTGGCCGCAGCAGTTTTGCAAAAGGTCGGCTTAAGCTTGGAAAGCATCCGCCTGGAAGTAGAAAAACTTGTCCAACCGGGCCCGACGACGCAGATACAGGGCGATGTTCCTTTTACCCCGCGTTCCAAAAAAGCTTTGGAATTGGCCGCGGAAGAGGCGCGTTCACTCGGCCACAATTATATCGGCACCGAGCATCTTCTTTTAGGCCTTATCCGTGAAGGCGAAGGCGTGGCCTCTCAAGTGTTGCTTAATTTAGGCCTTGATCTAAACCGTGTGCGCAGCGAGATCATGGAACTTCTCGGGTCAGTAACTCCTGGAATAGGCGGGGCCCAGCCGCAGTCAAAATCGAAGACACCCGCCCTGGATGCCTTTGGCCGGGACCTAACCACATTGGCTAAAGAGGGTAAGCTTGACCCGGTCATAGGCCGTAAAAACGAGATCGAGAGAGTTGTACAGGTTCTGGCGCGCCGAACAAAAAATAATCCGGTGCTTCTGGGTGAGGCTGGCGTGGGAAAAACCGCTATTGTTGAAGGCCTGGCACAGCAGATCATTATGGGCAATGTCCCAGAAATCCTGCGCAGCAAACGTATAATCGTCATGGACTTGGCCTTGATGATCGCCGGCACAAAATACAGAGGGCAGTTTGAGGAAAGGATCAAGGCGGTAATGGACGAGATCAAACGCTCGCGCGACGTCATGATCTTTATTGACGAGCTCCATATGTTAGTCGGCGCAGGCGCAGCTGAAGGCGCGATCGACGCATCCAATATTTTAAAGCCTGCTCTATCTCGCGGCGAGATACAGTGCATAGGCGCTACTACCCCGGATGAATACCGTAAACATATAGAAAAAGACGCTGCCCTTGAGCGCAGATTCCAGACGATCATGGTCGATCCGCCTTCAGTGGAGGAGACTATTGAGATCTTAAAAGGGCTTCGCGACAGGTATGAACAGCATCACAACGTAGAATATCTTGATGAGGCGATCATAGCCGCAGCCAAGTTCTCCGACAGGTACATGACGGGCCGCTTCTTGCCTGATAAGGCCATTGATCTTATAGACGAGTCCGGCTCCCGCGCGCGTTTGGCGGTTTTAACTGCGCCGACTCACTTAAAACAGCTGGAGATCAACGTCGAAGAGTTAAGAAAAGAAAAAGAGGTATTTATCAAAAATCAGGATTTTGAAAAGGCTGCGACCCTGCGTGACCAGGAGCGCCAGGCCAGGCAGAAACTGGAAGAAGAAAAGAAGGGCTGGCAGGAGGAGCGGGATAAGTCCCGACCGCAGGTTACAGAAGAAGATATAGCGACGATAGTTTCAAAGATCACCGGCATACCAATTGTGCGCCTGGAGGAAAAAGAGGGTGAAAAACTTTTAAAGCTGGAGGAACAGCTGCATAATCGTGTTATCGGGCAGGATGAGGCATTGAAGGCCATAGCACACGCTGTTCGGCGTTCCCGCGCAGGCATCAAGGACCCGCGCCGCCCCATCGGTTCGTTTATCTTTTTAGGCCCTACGGGCGTAGGAAAGACTTTATTGGGCAGGGCCCTTGCAGAATATATGTTCGGCGACGAGAATGCGCTGATACAATTGGATATGTCGGAGTATATGGAGAAGTTCAATGTCTCCAGGCTCGTAGGCGCGCCTCCTGGTTATGTTGGTTATGAAGAAGGCGGCCAATTGACGGAGAAGATACGTCGCAGGCCTTACGCGGTAATTCTTTTAGACGAGATAGAGAAGGCCCATCCTGACGTCTTTAATATCTTGCTGCAGGTTTTAGAGGATGGCCGGCTGACTGATAGCTACGGCCGCAAGGTGGATTTCAGGAACTGTATTATTATCATGACCTCTAATGTCGGCGCCGAGCTTTTGCGCAAGCAAGGTTCTTTAGGTTTTAAAGCGCAGACATCGGATATAACGTATCAGCAGATGAAGGAAAAGCTCTTAGATGAGGTCAAAAGGACGTTTAAACCTGAATTCCTGAACAGGACAGACGACGTTATAGTCTTTCGTCCCCTGGAGAAAGAGGACCTCTATAAAATAATAGAAATCGAGATGAGGGGTGTACAAGAAAGGTTGTCTGAACAGAAGATAAAGCTTGAGCTGGACCAGGACGCAAAAGACTTTTTGATCGAAAAAGGTTTTGACCCTGTATTCGGCGCGCGCCCCTTAAAGCGCACAATACAGCGCTATCTCGAAGATCCTCTGGCCGAATCGATAATATCCGGCCGCGTTAAAGAGAATGCGCTGGTCAAGATCGGCCGTCTGAAAGACAGGGAAGAGCTGGAGTTCTCCGCATAGGGTAAACTCATGTTCCTGACTAGAAAAAGTTTTTACATAGCTGTCGGCGAAAAGGTAGTCAATTTCATTGACTTCTTCGGCGGGCTTTTCAGCTTGACGATCCAGACTATCAGTTTGATCCCTTCCAGGCCTTACGGTTTTAGGAGGGTTTTCGAACAGGCAAAAAAGATAGGCGTAGACAGCCTGCCTATTGTCTTGCTCGTCCAGTTCTTCATCGGCATGATCATGGCGCTCCAGACGGCCTACATCATGCAGAAGATGTCGAGTGAAATATATATCGCCAGCATTGTGGCGGTTTCGCTTACTCGAGAATTAGGGCCTGTCATAACAGCATTGATAGTAGCCGGCCGCAGCGGGGCCGGCATCACGGCAGAGCTGGGCACCATGAGCGTGACCGAACAAGTCGATGCTTTAGCGACCCTGGGTTCTAATCCGATCAAGTACCTGGTCGTTCCGCGCTACTTGAGCCTTACCTTTGTGATGCCTATTTTGACAATATTTGCAAATGCCGTAGGGATATACGGCGGTTATCTTATCTGTGTTTACCGCTTGAGCATACGCTCCAGCATGTATATGAATATGACATTTCAGTCGCTGGTATATAAAGATCTCTATACGGGTTTGATCAAGACTGTATTTTTCGGCATGATAATCGCGCTTGTAGCCTGTTATGAAGGGTTGAATGTTAGAGGCGGGGCCGAAGGCGTGGGCAAGGCAACTACAAAATCCGTCGTTAACACTTTTATTTTGATCATAGTGGCGGATTGCTTTTTCACGGCATTATTTTACTTTTTCTGGGTGTAACATGCCTATGATAGAACTCATTGATGTGTCCAAAAACCTGGCAGGCAAGCAGGTCCTGGATCATATGTCCCTGACTGTTGAAAAGGGCGAGACAAAGGTTATTATAGGCCGCTCGGGCGTAGGCAAAAGCGTGACGCTAAAGCATATTGTGCGTCTTCTAGAGCCTGACGCAGGTATAGTGAAGGTCGAAGGCCTGGATGTGCTTTCTTTGAAAGGCAAAGAGCTTAACGAACTTCATACTCAAATAGGCTTGGTTTTCCAGGGCGGCGCGCTTTTTGATTCCCTGACTGTCGGCGAAAACGTGGGATTCATCTTCAGGGAACATACCGACACCAAACAGTCCGATATCGATGAGCGCGTCAAAGAGTCTTTGGCGCTCGTAGGGCTTTACGGGATAGAAAATTACATGCCGGCGGACCTAAGCGGCGGCATGAAGAAACGTGTTGCCCTGGCGCGAGCCATCTGCACGCGCCCCAAGATAATTCTTTACGATGAACCGACAACAGGCGTTGATCCTATTACAGCTGACGCTATAAATCTTTTGATCGACGAGCTGCATGATAAATTAAAGATCACCTCAATTGTGGTCACGCACGATATGCGCAGCGCCTATAAGGTGGCCGATAGAATAGCGATGCTTTATGAAGGCAAGATCATAGCAGAAGGCACGCCTGATGAGATCCGTTACACGCATAACCCGATAGTCCACCAATTCATTACAGGCGCGGCGCATGGCCCCATCACTGAAGGCCAGAGCTCTATAGTTAAGAATAGCGATTAAAGCTGCTCCTTGCCTAATCATCCCGAAAATCTCCTTGGATATTTTCGGGATAGGCTTCGGAGTTAATTTTGTATGGAAGGATTTGATAAGGCAAAATTAAGGAGAAATGCTATGGCAGACAAAAACAAGTCGTTCGAATTACAGGTCGGCATATTCGTTTTTATCGGTCTTCTCATTTTGTCATGGTTTGTTCTGTGGATAGGCGATTTTAAAGTTATCAAACACGGTTATCACGTGAAAGTATCGTTTGGTTTTGCTAACGGCATAAAGGTCGGCGCGCCGCTGCGTTTGGCCGGAGTAGATATCGGCGAGGTCAAAGAGATAAAGCTGACACACGACGAGACCGGCAAGGCTGTTGTTTATTTGACCACATGGCTTGGCAGCGATATACAGATCCCAAAAGATTCCCGCGCCTGGGTCAACACGTTGGGTTTATTGGGCGAAAAGTACTTAGAAGTCATACCCGGAAAAGATTATAAGAACGTCATGAAAGAGAACGATTGCCTGGTAGGCGAAGACCCAACGTCTGTCCAGGAAGTGACGGATCTGGCCAAGGATATAGCGCTGCAGGCAAAGGATACATTGTCGAGCTTGCAGACAACATTGACGAGCCTTAACGGTATTCTGGAAGGAAAAGGTACAATGGGCAAGCTGTTTACCGATGACAAGCTCTACACGGATATTGAAGAGATGTTCGCTGATCTTAAAAAACACCCCTGGAAACTGCTTTACAGGCCTAAAGAGGCTCAATAGTTAAATAGATTTGAGTTTAAGATGCCCAAGGTTACAAGATCAAAGGTTGCGTTTGTATGCCAGAATTGCGGCTATACTTCTCTAAAATGGATAGGTAAATGCCCGGATTGTTCCAGCTGGAACTCTTTTGTAGAAGAAGAAGTCCTTAATAAACCGCGCAGTTATACCGCAGGAAGAATTTCCGAACCAGTTTTATTACACAGCGTCAGATCCCAGGAAGAAGACCGGGTCCCGGTAGGCATCATCGAATTAGACAGGGTGCTTGGCGGCGGTATTGTCCGCGGTTCTGTGATACTTGTCGGCGGGGATCCAGGCATCGGAAAATCCACGATCTCGCTCCAGATCAGCCATCAGCTTGCTGAAAAAGGGAAAAAAGTCCTTTACGTAAGCGGCGAAGAGTCTGTCGGGCAGACAAAGATGCGCTCTGACCGCTTGTACTCCAAGGCTTCGGATAACCTCTATATCGTAAATGCGACTGATATAGACAGCGTCTTGGAGTTTATAAAGAAATTCCTGCCTGATCTGGTTGTCATAGATTCTATCCAGGTGGTCTATACTCAAGCCCTTTCTTCGAGCGCAGGAAGCGTCAGCCAGGTCAGGGAGTGCGCCAATATTTTGACGCAGCTTGCAAAGCAGGCAGGCGTTTCAATGCTTTTGATCGGCCATGTCACCAAGGAGGGCACGCTCGCCGGGCCGCGCGTATTGGAGCATATTGTCGACACTGTCCTTTATTTCGAGGGAGAAAGGTTTTCCAATTATAGGGTTTTGCGTGTCATAAAGAACAGATTCGGCTCAACCAATGAGATCGGTGTTTTTGAAATGGGTATTACGGGTTTATCCGAGGTTAAAAATCCTTCGGAGATCTTTTTGGCCGAGCGGCCTAAAGAGGTTTCCGGAAGCGTAGTGGTGCCGATAGTCGAGGGCTCAAGGCCCATTTTGATCGAGGTGCAGGCGCTTGTGACTAAGGCTAATTTTGGCGTGACCCGCAGGAAGGCCCAGGGTATTGACTATAACCGCTTGAGCCTCTTGGTAGCTGTTTTAGAGAAGAGGCTTTCTTTAAAATTATTCGATAAGGATATTTTTGTTAATGTCGTGGGCGGCATGAAGATTGAGGACCCGGCTGTGGATATGGCGATCTCCCTGGCCGTGGCTTCAAGTAACTATGATAAGGTAATACCTTTTGATACGGTAGTTGTCGGAGAGGTCGGCCTCGCCTCTGAAATCAGGAGCATTACCAACATACTTTTAAGGATCAATGAGGCGCAGAAACTCGGGTTTAAAAAATGTATTTTGCCAAGAACCAATTATCAGGCATGTAAGTCGCTGGGAACCGGCGGGATGTCGCTTGTCCCAGTGGATGACCTAAAAGGCGCATTTTACAATCTGTGGGGAGAAAATCTATGAATATGACCATGCTTTTTATCAGGATACTTTTTGTTCTTTGTTGTACGGTGGTAGGTTATCAGGTCGGCGATGTAAATAACTTCAATATCGTCTGGACGCTGGCAGGAGGATTTATTTTCGGCCTTGTGATAATTTTTCTGGAAGCCGGGATGCGGGGCATATCCGTGCGCGGCCTATCGAGCGCAGTGTTCGGCCTGATCCTCGGCTTGGTGATCGCCAGGCTCATGACGTCGGCGTTTTTTGCCATTTTTCCTTTGGATAAATCTATGCGCGATATCACGGCGTATCTATTGACGCTCTCATTCGCTTATCTGGGCATGGCTATCGCGCTTCGCGGCAGAGACGAGTTCAATCTGATCATCCCTTATGTTAAATTCCGCCGGCAGGATGAAAAAACGGATACCGTGGTCCTGGATACGAGCGCTATTATCGACGGCAGGGTAGTGGACATCATAAAGACGTCTTTTATCGAGGCGCGGCTTGTCGTGCCCCGTTTTGTTTTAAAGGAGCTCCAGACTATTGCAGATTCCTCGGATTCGATCAAGCGCCAGAGGGGCAGAAGGGGCCTAGAGATCCTGCACTTGATCCAAGGGGATTCTCGTTTTAACCTGGTTGTGCACGAAGAAGATTTTCCGGATACTCGCGATGTCGATGCCAAGCTCGTGCGCCTTGCGAAACTCCTGGAAGCCAAGATCTTTACCGTCGATTTTAACTTAAATCGTATCGCCGAACTTCAGGGCATCAAGGTGTTGAATATCAACGAGTTGGCGAATGCGCTTAAGTCTGTTGTGCTGCCGGGCGAGGCCATTGAGATAAGGCCTATGAAAGAAGGTAAAGAACATAACCAGGCGGTGGCGTATCTGGAAGACGGCACAATGGTAGTTGTTGAAGATGCGCGGCGCTATATCGGCCAGAATTTGCGCGTGGTGATCACATCGGTCCTGCAGACGCAGGCCGGGCGCATGGTCTTTGCCAAGCCGGAAAGCAATAAATAGATGTTAGACGGAAAGAAAATTACCGCGCTTGTTGCGGCCGGGGGCCTTGGGGCCCGCATGAATTTAGACCTTGCCAAACCCCTGGTCCAGATAAGAAATAAACCTATCATTATCTATACGCTGGAGGCCTTGGACGCTCATCCTTTGATCGACGAGATTGTCCTGATCTTTAATAAAGACGGGTTATTGCTTGCGCGCGATTTCGTAAAAAAATACAATATTTCTAAGGTTAGCCGTGTTATTGCAGGAGGGGCGACGCGTAAAGAGTCCGTCAGCCGGGGCCTTGATGTAGTTGATTCAAAGACAAAACTGGTAGTTATCCATGATGGCGTAAGGCCTTTTGTGGATGAAGGCTCGATCACGCGCGTGATCGAAGCGGCGCAAGTTACTGGAGCAGCTGTCTTAGGCGTGCCTGTTAAGTCGACCATAAAGCAGGTTGATAGGTCGCAGGACGTGGACTCTACCTTAAAGCGCGATTCTCTTTGGGAAATACAGACGCCACAGGTTTTTAGCCGCGAGCTTATCCAGATGGCATACCTGCGGGCAAGCAAACACTCCGTGCCGGATGATGCAGCGCTCGTAGAATTGATGGGCAAAAAGATCAAGGTTGTCATGGGGTCTTATTTCAATATCAAGATCACAACGCAGGAAGACCTGGTTTTTGCCGAAGCTATAGCTGGCATTAAGGCTATTGAATAGCTATGTATAGAGTTGGCATAGGTTATGATATTCATCGATTTGCGCCCGGGAGGAAGCTTTTTATCGGCGGCGTAAAGGTGCCTTATTTTAAAGGCCTCCTGGGCCATTCGGATGCGGATGTCCTTCTTCATGCTGTCTGTGATGCACTTTTAGGCGCCATAGGCGCAGGCGATATAGGACAGCATTTCCCTAATACGGATATCCGCTATAAGGGCATCTCGAGCATTGTGCTTTTGGCTAAGGTTAAGAGACTGCTTGATCGCAATAGCGCGCGGATTATCAATATCGATACGATGGTTGTTTTGGAGGCGCCGAAGCTTGCGCGCTTTAAAGAAAAGATGAAGGCGAACATGGTCGGTGTTTTAAAAATCGATAAAGACAGGATATCCATTAAGGCTACAACGAACGAAGGCGTAGGCCTTATTGGGAAGGGTAAGGCGGCTTGTGCTTATGCAACTGCCCTTATTAAAAAAAGCCGGAGGGATAAATGATCTGCTTATTTGACGTTCTACTTTTTATTATTATCGCCGTCCTTTTGTGGATCGTGTTTCTGCTTATCGTTTTCAAAAAAGAGATCGAAGCTGTTTTTGAAAGGGATCCGGCAGCGCGCAGCTATCTGGAAGTAGTGCTTCTCTATTCAGGCGTGCATGCCATTGTGTTCCACAGGATAGCGCATATTTTTTCCGACCTGAAAATCCCTCTTTTGCCCAGATTTTTATCGCAGATAGCCAGGTTTTTTACCGGCATCGAGATCCATCCCGGTGCTAAGATAGGCCAGGGCCTGTTCATTGACCACGGCATGGGGGTGGTCATAGGTGAAACATCTGTTGTTGGAAATAATGTTACGCTTTATCAGGGCGTAACTTTAGGCGGAACAGGTAAAGAAAAAGGCAAGCGCCATCCTAACATCGAAGATAATGTCGTAATAGGTACCGGCGCAAAGATCTTAGGGAACATTACGATAGGAGAAAATTCTTACATCGGCGCCAATGCCGTTGTCTTAAAAGACGTCCCGGCTAATTCTACGGTCGTCGGTGTGCCTGGCCGCATCACAAGGCAGGACGGCAGAAAGATCGATACCGCCTTAGACCATATTCATGTCTTGGACCCGCTCAAGCAATCTTTAGAAGAGTTGGAGGAGCGGCTTAAGGAATTAGAGAAGAAAGTAAAGTGAGGCTATAAGTTGCCGATTTTTATCCAGAATTCTTTATCGAAGAAAAAAGAAGAGTTTGTCCCGGCAGCAGCCGCAGAAGTCAAGATGTATACTTGCGGTGTTACCGTTTACGATGATTGCCATGTAGGGCACGCGCGCAGCCTTTTTATTTTTGACTGTGTCAGGAAGTATCTTGAGCACAGAGGCTATAGCGTAAAACTTGTCCGAAATATCACTGACGTTGACGATAAGATCATCAACCGCGCCAGGCAAGACGGCGTAGTTTTCGAAGAGATCAGGAACAGGTATATTGAGAATTATTACCGCGATTTAAAAGGCCTGGAGATAGACAAGGCGGATTTCGAGCCCCTGGCTACAGAAAATGTCCCATATATGATAGACCACATCAGGCAGTTGATAGAAAAGGGCTCTGCCTATGAGGTTGACGGCGATGTTTATTTTTCCGTGCGTACTTTTGCCGGTTATGGCAGGCTTTCCGGGCAGAGTTTAGATGATATGCTCACGGCCGTGCGCATTGAGAAAGACGAAAAAAAGCGGGACCCTTTGGATTTTGCTCTTTGGAAAAAATCCAAAGAAGGCGAGCCGTCCTGGAAGAGCCCGTGGGGTTTGGGCCGGCCAGGCTGGCATATCGAATGCTCGACTATGAGCATGAGGTATTTGCGCACTCAAACTCTAGACATTCATGCGGGCGGAAGAGACCTTATATTCCCGCATCATGAAAATGAGATAGCCCAGGCCGAAGCCCTGACAGGCCACCTTTTTGCCAAATACTGGATACACCATGGCCTTTTGACAATTGAAGGCCGAAAGATGTCCAAGTCCTTGGGCAATTTTGTGACAATACAGGATGTTTTGAAAAAATACAGCCCCAATATACTGAAGATGTTTTTTCTTACGGCTCATTACGGCTCACCTATGGATTTTGCGATCTCCGGCCTGGAGAGTTCTAAGAAGGCATATGAGAAGATAGAGGAGTTTTTGGATAGATGTTCTATAGCGCGCAAGAAAAACGAAGGTAAAGCGGCAAGGTCAGATCCAGGTACGACAAAAGAAGTTGACCAAAAGTGTCAGGAATTTGAGCATGTCATGGATGATGATTTTAATACGGCGCAAGGCCTTGCGACGCTGTTTGACCTGCTAAACCTGGGTAACAGGTGCCTTGCTTCGGCCTCTTTGGCCGTGGAGGCTAAATATGTCGCTGATACTCTGACCCGGTTGGGCAAGGTCCTTGGGTTGAATCTTAAAGCCGCTGATAAGACCCGCGAGACTTCCGGCGCACAGCGCATAAAGATCGTGGATTCCGTGACCGGGACTATCGATGCCGTGGAGATCGAAAAATTGCTCGCCGAGAGAAGAGATGCCAGAAAAAATAAGGATTTTAAGCGGGCGGATGAGATCAGGGACCGTCTAAAAAATATTGGTGTTGTGGTTGAAGATATGGAAAAGGCTTAAATGCGCGGCATGAAACGAGGATTATTTATTACTTTTGAGGGGCCGGAGAAGAGCGGCAAGAGCACGCAGGCCGGCCTTTTGAGTGGATATCTTAAAGGGTTGGGTTTTAAAACTATTTTTGTGCGCGAGCCAGGCTCGACCGGTATTGGAGAGAAGATACGTGGCATTCTTTTGGATATAAAGCATACAGAGATGTCCGAAATGACGGAAATGTTCTTATATATGGCTGCAAGGGCCCAGCTCGTCAGTGAGGTGATAACCCCGGCCCTTAAAAAAGGTTATATTGTTTTGTGCGACCGTTTTTTGGATTCTACGCTGGCCTACCAGGGTTATGGCTGCGGTTTAGATAAGGATGTGATCATAAAGGCCGGCCGATGGGCGACATCAGGGTTGGAGCCTGACTTGACCCTGCTTTTGGATTTTTGGGCTAGTTCAGCGAATCTGAAGAACCATAAATCGCCGGATCGTATTGAAATGCGCCCATCAGCTTTCCATCAAAAAGTCAGGCGGGGATATTTTCAATTGGCTAAAAAACAACCGCGCCGTATCAAGGTGGTCCAGGTAGAGCGGACAAAAGAACAAACACAAGCAAAGATCAGGGAGATCGTCTCAACGTGTCTTTTAAAGATATCATCGGCCAAGACAGCGCCGTCTCGCTATTAAAACAGTCATTCCGCCTGGGCCGCATCGCGCATGCCTATATGTTTTTGGGGCCGGACGGCATCGGAAAGAAAAAAACAGCTTTGAGTTTTGCTAAGCTGCTTGTCTGCGAAGACGTACAGAATAGCGATGAGCCGTGCGGCCGATGCCCAACATGTCTGAAGGCAGATGCGGCCAGCCATCCGGACATCCAGTGGGTATATCCCGACGGGCAGTTCATCAAGATAGATAGCATTCGCGAAGCGTGCCGACGTTTGAGCCTCAAAGGTTTTGAATCATCGTTTAAAGCCCTTATCATTCCGCAGGCAGAGGCCTTAAACGACGAATCCTCAAATGCCCTTTTAAAGACGCTGGAAGAGCCTTCCAGTCAGACGCTCATAATCCTGATCGCGCCGAGCCCAAAAAGCATTTTGCCCACTATCGCTTCGCGTTGCCAGCGTGTCGCATTTGCGTCTTTGAACCCGGGAGTTTTGGATAAGATATTACAGGAGAAGTTCGGCGTAGGCAGGCAGGAGGCGCTTTATCTGGCAAGGATCTCGCAGGGCAGTTTAGGCCAGGCTTTGCGCTACCGCGACAATCAGCTTTTTGACCGCAAGAATAAGATAATCGAAGATGCGCTTAATGCGCGCTTGAGGCTTGATGCCTTTATTGATCTATCCGGGCAGGACAGGTCAGAGAAGAACGATATGATAGAGGAGGCCTTGTTCGTGCTTTCCAGCTGGTTCAGGGATATGTTCGTCGGGAAAGTGCCCGGGCCGCATGAGAATTACATTAATCTAGACAAAAGGGACGATATAATACGCGCTGCCCGCGATCTTTCGTTGGCAGACATAGAAACCCGCATAAAGGCTATTGCGGAAACATTCGAGGAGATAGGGCGCAATGTCAATGCGCGCATCTCTTTGACAAAATTAAGGGTAGAATTATGGAAACATTAGTCCAGGTTAGGTTGAGAGAGATGGGTTCTGTCCTTTGTTTCAGGGCCGAAGGGCTTAATTTAAAGGCCGGCGATATCTGCATTATAGAAGCCGAGCGCGGTATTGACTACGGACAGGTGCAGGGCGAGCCTGTCTTGGCGGATAAACCGGATGATTCGGTCAAAAAAGTTTTGCGCGTGGCCAATGATGTAGACAAGAGGCAGATCGAAGACAACAAAAAGAAGGCGCACGAAACCTCGGTTACCTGTTCCCAGAAGGTCCACGAGCACAAGCTTGACATGAAGCTTGTGGGGGCAGAGTATTCCTTTGACCGTTCCAAGATACTTTTTTATTTTACGGCGGAAGGCCGCGTGGATTTTAGGGAGCTGGTCCGTGACCTGGCCAAGGTCTTTAAGGCCCGAATAGAGCTTAGGCAGATAGGCGTGCGCGATGAGGCCAAGATGTGCGGCGGTTTTGGCCCTTGCGGCAGGGAGCTTTGCTGTTGCCGCTTTTTAAAGGATTTCGAGCCGGTCACCATCAAGATGGCAAAAGACCAGAATCTTTCGCTGAACCCGCCTAAGATATCGGGTTTGTGCGGAAGGCTTATGTGCTGCCTTTCCTACGAACATAAGCATTATAAGGAGATGAACCGCGGCCTGCCTCGCGAAGGTGAGCGCGTGGATACGCCCGAGGGAAAAGGCAAGGTGATATCCGTAAATATCTTAAAACGCCTGGCAACGGTCGTTTTAGAAGACGGTAAATTTATAGAAGTGAGTTATAAAAAGTAGCATAGGGCTAAGGGCATAGGGTAGTTGCTATAAGCCCTAAGCCATAAGCAAAAATTATATGAATAAATTTTTTTACATCACTACGCCCATATACTACATAAACGGCGTGCCGCATATAGGCCATGCCTATACGACGATAGCCGCCGACTGCCTTGCCCGGAATAAGAGGCAGCGCGGGTTTGACGTTTATTTTCTGACCGGTACGGATGAGCACGGCCAGAAAGTCTTAAAAGCGGCGCAGGATAAAGGGCTTTCCCCGATAGAGTTTGCCGACGATATCATCCCGCGTTTCAAGGACACCTGGAAGAAGCTTTTTATTACCTATGATGATTTTATCCGGACCACGGAGGCGCGCCATATTGAAACAGTGCAGTATTTTTTGCAAACGCTTTATGAAAAGGGAGACCTTTATTTGGGGGAATATGTCGGCCTTTATTGCGTGCCGTGCGAGGTCTTCTGGACCGATAAACAGGTTGAAAATAATCTCTGTCCGGATTGTAAGCGGCCTGTAGAGAGGATCAAGGAATCTAATTACTTTTTTAAGATCTCGGCATACCAGGATTGGCTCCTGAAATACATAAATGACAATCCGGAATTTGTCAGGCCCGAATCCCGGCGTAACGAGGTTTTGGGTTTTTTGCAGGAAAATAAACTCAATGACCTTTGCGTATCCCGTCCGAAATCGCGATTGAGCTGGGGCATCCCATTGCCTTTCAGCCCGGAACACGTAACGTATGTCTGGTTTGACGCGCTGATAAATTATCTTAGCGCCCTGGGATTTCCTGCGAAGAAGGACAAATTTGAAAAATTCTGGCCGGTGTGCATCCATTTGATCGGCAAAGATATCCTGCGGCAACACGCTGTTTTATGGCCTATCATGCTTCGCGCCGTAGGCATTGATCCGCCCGCACTTGTTTTCGCGCACGGCTGGTGGCAGGTGGGCGAAGAGAAGATGTCTAAGAGCCTCGGCAACGTCGTAAATCCTTTGGATGTGATAGACGAGTTTGGTATCGATGTCTTCAGGTATTTTTTGTTGCGAGAAGTGCCTTTTGGGTTTGACGGCGTTTTTTCCAAAGCTGCCCTTGTCAAGCGTTTCAACGGAGATCTGGCCAATGACCTGGGCAATCTTGTTTACCGGACCCTGACCATGGCCGAGAAATATTTTGAAGGACGCGTGCCAGAACTTGATAAGGCGAGCCTTGATGAGATAGGCCGCGTTAAAATATTACCTAAGATCGACGCAATTGAAGCCAAGGTCGATGAGGCCCTTGATCGTTTTGATTTTATTGCCGCGTTAGACGCTATCTGGGACCTGATAGGCGCAGCAAATAAATATATAGAAGAGACAAAGCCCTGGAATTTAAAGAAAGAGAATAAAAATAAAGAATTGGAAAATTTCATCGCCCTCCTTATTGCCGGCATTCGTGTAGTGGCTAAAGAGATCGCTCCGTTCATGCCCCAAACGTCAGAAAAGATCAATTCGCAGATAAAAACCGACAGGGTTGAGAAGGCGTCGCCTTTATTTCCCCGTATCGATGTTGATTGATACCCATTGCCATCTTGATTTTTCAGATTTTGACTCGGATCGTGAGCTTGTTTTAAAAAATGCTCATGTTGCGGGTGTTGAGTCGGTCATCGATGTCGCCTCAAGCTTGGAGGGGTCTGTCCGTGCCGTAGCCTTAGCTCGCTCTTATCCGCAAGTGTACGCTTCCGTAGGTGTGCATCCGCATGACGCAAAAGATTGCCCCGACGCCGCGTGGCAGCAAATAAGGAGCTTGGTTGGCGAAAAAAAGGTAGTTGCCGTAGGAGAGGTCGGTTTGGATTTTTACAGGAATCTTTCCGAGCCGGGCATTCAAATAGAGATCTTCAGGAAGTTTATTGCACTGGCCATGGAAGTACGCCTGCCGCTAATAGTGCACTCTCGTTTGGCCCAGGATCAGACGCTATCAATTTTAAAAGAGTATCCGGACATAGGTTCTTCCGGCGTCGTGATACACTGCTTTTCCGGCGACATAGATTTCTTAAAGCAATGCCTCGATTTAGGCTGGTTCGTATCATTTACCTGTAATGTGACGTATAAAAAAGCGGATGCAATAAGGCAGGCCGTTGGTTTCGCCCCCTTAGACAGGATGTTTTTGGAGACTGATGCGCCTTATTTGTCTCCGGAGGGAAAGCGCGGCACGCGCAACGAGCCTGCTAATCTTGTGGAACTCGCGGGAGCGGTGGCTAAGATAAAACAGGTTGATTACGAAACCGTCTGCGCCGAAACGACTAAGAATGCAAAGCAGTTCTTTAAAATAGGCTAGCTTTTTGTTTCAGATAGTTCTTTCGCAAGGCAACATTTCTGTGTATACATGTAGGGTCGTCAACGAGATCACCCTTTTCGCTTATGTATGAGCAACGCAAGCCCCTATACGCAAACTGAATTTTTTTTCCGTTGACTTCGGCTTACGTCTCGTCCGTATCGCGGACATTCCCTCGAAAGGAAACAAAAGACCTGTATTATGCTTCGGTCAGGTCCGCAACGGACTCGAGCGTAACTCCTCGTCAACCCAAACGAAGCGCAGTGGAAAAAAAATTCTGATTGTTTGCTTTATAGGGTCTTGCATTGCTCTACCCTAATATATCAATAAGTCGCTTCCGGCGTTTTTAGAGCGAAACTGTATATTGATTATCAATGCACTGCGGTATACCTGTTTAAGCCGACAATCAGAAGTTATTTGGCAAAAGTCTGCGAGGGATTGCATTTTGGCTGTAGCGACAATCTTCTATGGAGCGCCCGCCACTAAATCTTTGTCGGGCTGTCCGCCAACGCTTTAATGGAGGACGTAACAGCAAAAATGCAAACCGAAGCAGACGGTCCCCTGCAATCCAGAGGATTGCGGGGATTTTATCCCGGGAATTCTTTGAATTCCACGGGACAAAAAACTTCGTCGGCAAACAGGTATACCGCAGTGCAATAAGACCTTTGGCGTAAAGAAACCAACCTGAGCGGAGAAAATGTCTGGAGCAACAAAACGTATTTGATCCAGCCTTGATTAGTATTACAAAATATATTTATGGATAAGCCTAAAGTTTCTTTGGTCGAGTGCGCAAGTTATGATACGGCGCAAACGGAGGCAGCGGTAAGAAAAGCCGTTGACCTTTTGGGCGGCATGGGCCGATTTGTCAAATTCGGAGAGAAGGTATTGCTTAAGCCGAATTTATTGACTGACGCGGCTCCTGAAAAGGCCATAACAACGCATCCAGAAGTGGTTCGCGCTGTTATCCGCCTTCTTAAGCCGATAACGCCTCATATTTATTGCGGTGATAGCCCCTGCGTCTGGGGTGGGGAGAAAAACAATATAGACCGTGTATATGAAGTTACCGGGATAAAAAAAGTTTGTCAGGAAGAGGATATTGAGCTTGTATATTTTACTAAAGCCAGGATGGCGGCGGGGCATCCTCTGGCTGAATGGGCTTTTGCCTGCGACAGGGTGATCAACATACCGAAGTTCAAGACGCACGGCCTGACGGTCCTGACAGCAGCCTTAAAAAACCTCTTTGGTTTAGCCGTTGGTATGAACAAAATGAAGATACACCGGGATAATCCAAGGATCGCCGATCTAAGCAAGGTGATCGTAGATATTTATGAAGTTAGAAGGCCTGATTTAAATATTTTAGACGGGGTCGTTGCCATGGAAGGTGATGGGCCAGGGTCTGCAGGAACTTTAAAAAATGTGGGATTGATAGCGGCTAGCTGCAATGGTTTGAGCCTGGACATAGTTTTGGCAGCCTTGATGGGGGTAGACGCTTTGGATATCCCTACGAACAGGGAAGCTGTGCGGCGCGGATTAGGGCCTGCTTCTATTGGCGCTATCGATATTCTTGGCGTAGAACTTAAGAATTTTATTACCTCTGATTTTAAGTTGCCAAAGACGAGCGTTATAGCTAAGATGCCAAAGTGGGCTGCCGGTGTCCTGACATCTTTATTGACAATGAAGTTGTGTGTGGACGCCTCCAAATGCAAGCTTTGCGGGCTCTGCCAGAAGAGTTGTCCTGCGGGTGCTATGAGACGCGTGAAGGGCCGCATGGTTGTTGATCGCACTAAATGCATTCTTTGTCTTTGTTGCCAGGAGGTATGCCCTCACGCTGCTGTTGATATCAAGAAAAGTTTATTTTTAGGATTGTTGTCGCGATAAAACGGGGGAAAGATGAAACAAAAGACTTTTGTCAATCCTATAGAATGGCGTAACGGCACAGTAAGGATCATCGACCAAACCAGGTTGCCAGTTGAGCTGAAATATGAGGATTGCGCCAAGGTATCGGATATCTGGTGGGCGATCAAAAAATTAAAGGTGAGGGGCGCGCCGCTCATAGGTATTGCGGGTGCATTGGGTTTTCTTTTGGGCATGCACAAGGCCAGGGCCAAAGGTAGAAGCAGCCTTAGAAAAGAGGCCAAAAAATTGCATGCGTATTTGTCTTTAAGCCGCCCTACGGCAGTGAATTTGTCCTGGGCCCTTAGCAGGATGCAGGATGTAGTCGACTCCTGTGTGGATAAACCGAAAGATGAGGTCCTGCGCGAATTAAAAGATGAGGTAGAACGCATAATTGATGAAGACATCAAGATGTGTTTTAGGATGAGTGAATACGGTTCAAAGATTATCCATTCAGGCGATAGGCTCTTGACAGTATGCAACGCCGGCGGACTTGCGACCAGCGGTTATGGTACGGCGCTGGGTGTTTTTTACAGGGCCCATGAAGATGGGAAAAACATAAAGGTTTATGCCTGCGAGACGCGGCCTCTCTTGCAGGGGGCTCGTTTGACTACATGGGAGTTGATGCACAATGGCATTGACACCACGCTAATCTGCGACAATGTGGCCGCCGATGTCATGCGCCGGTTTAAGATCAGCGGGATTTTTGTCGGAGCCGACCGTATAGCGGCCAACGGCGATTTTGCAAATAAGATCGGCACTTATAGCCTGGCGGTTTTGGCAAATTACCACAAGATACCTTTTTATTGCGCAGCTCCTTTTTCCACCTTCGATCTTTCCATATCCTGCGGCAGACAAATACCTATCGAAGAGAGGGATAAAAAAGAAGTCACATCCCTTTATTTCAAAAAACCTATCGCGCCTCTTGGGGTAAGTGTTTTTAATCCTGCTTTTGATGTAACGCCGCATGGACTTGTGTCCGGTATAATAACAGAGAAAGGCATCATTCGCGCGCCATTTAAAGAAAACATCAGGTCTATATATGGAAAATAATATAACAGAGCCTTCATTAAAAAAAATTAAAGAGGTTGTCCTTATTGAGGCGATAAAAAAGCGCTTTAAACCTATGAACAAAGATGTCATTGTTCCAATAGGTGATGATACGGCAGTTGTCCGTGGCGGTAAAGGAAAGTGCCTCCTTTATACGGCGGATATGCTGATAGAAGGCGTGCATTTTAAAAAGGGAGAAGACCCAAAAAAAATAGGCTATAAGGCCATGGCTGTTTCTGTCAGCGACATTGCGGCTATGGGCGGTGAGCCGAAATACGCCCTCGTCAGTGTTGGATTGCCCCAAAAGAATGTTGATAAGACGGCCCGCGGCCTCTACGATGGGATCCGTCTTTGCGCAAAGAAGTTCTCTATCGATGTCATCGGCGGCGATACTAACAGGAGCCAGAAGTTAGTCATCGATTGTTTTATGGCAGGCGTTGTGGAAGCCAAGCGCCTGGTTTTACGTAGTACCGCCAAGCCCGGTGATTTTATTTTTGTCTCCGGGCCATTAGGCGGCTCGCTTGAAGGCAGGCATTTGTCTTTTGAACCTCGCGTGAAAGAAGCGCGTTTTTTAGTAGAAAATTTTCGCGTATCTTCCATGATCGATCTTTCGGACGGCCTTGGCACGGATCTAAACCGCGTTGCAGGCGCAAGCAAAACCGGCGCGCTTATCTTTGAAAATAAGATCCCTGTGAGCCGGGGTGTCAAAACAATAAGAGCGGCCCTTTTCGACGGGGAAGATTTTGAGCTTTTGTTCACATTACCCAAACTTGATGCTTTTAAACTACTTGGTATGATGAATGCCCGTCGCGCACCTTTTAAATTTTTCTCCGTGGGCAGGATGACCGACCTATTCAACGGCGTGCGCATGGTAACGGCCGATGGAAGGATCAAACAGATACCATGCGCGGGTTTCAAACATTTTTGACATGGCTTTTTTAAAGTATATTTCCGAAAGCGAAAAAGATACGAAACAACTGGCTGCAAAACTAGGCCGTGCATTGGAAGAAAACGACTGCCTTGCTCTTATGGGTGATTTTGGTTCCGGCAAGACCACTTTTGTCAAAGGCCTGGCCAAGGGCCTGGGTTTTAGAAAAAAAGACTATGTGTGCAGCCCGTCGTTTGTTATACTTAAAATATACCGCGCGCGCCTGCCTATTTACCACTTTGATCTATATCGTTTAAATAGGGAGGCCGACGCTGAATCAGTAGGGATGTTTGAGTTTGTAGGTGCCGGAGGTATAGCGGTAATAGAGTGGGCACAAAAGGTCAAAAGGCTCCTGCCGAAGGAATGTCTTACGATAAAGTTTTTTGTGCGCGGCGGGAAAAAGCGTGAGCTGCATTTTTTTGCTCCCGCACCCAGGCTAAAGAAACTGGTCAAAAAGGCAATAGGATAAACGTATGGATATTTATAGCAAAAATATAATCCTGTCGTTTTTCTTTCTTTTTATCGTGCTTGTCTTTTGGTGGTCCTATAAGATCTCTGTCCTTGTGGGGGCCTTTTTAAAATATGGCATAGATATTTTGGGGGCTAAGGCCGTCAACGGCAATATAATCCCTCCGTTCTACAGGAAAGTAGAGCTTAAGGGCGCTTATAAAGGGCGCGAAGTCTTCCTGGGTGTACTTTTTACAGGGTTCAAGAATGAATATCTGCCGCTTCCGTATATACAGATGAGGCTAAAGGACGCCATGGGGTATAATATTAACCGCGTGCCGAATTACGCGACTATCGAAAAGAACCTTCTTGTTTATAAAGTTAAGTTATCCGTGCTCTGGGGTGTATTTGATAAAAATTATCCGCAGGTGTTTGGCAAGAGCTATCTTGTTGTCGCGCTGGAGAAATTGCTCGCCACAGCCGAAGATGTGGAACGCGGCAGGACTACCAATATATTTTTGAATAGATGAAATTCCTCTCGCTTGAGACCTCTACGAAATATTCCGTTCTTGCTATTTCCGATGAAAAAGGCCTGATCTTTGGCGCCCGCAGGCTCTTCGAAAACGGCCGCGCCGATGGCATCGGTGTTTTGATACAAGAAGGCCTTAAAAAAACCAGAATAAAAATTGAAAAAATCGGCTGTTTTGGCGTGGGCGCTGGCCCTGGTTCTTTTACGGGTTTGAGGATCGCCTTAAGTACGATCAAAGGTTTTGCATATGCCTTAAATATGCCTGTTGTGAGTTTTCCAAGCCTGGATGCGATAGCGTATAACGCCAAGGACAGGGTTGGAGCTCATCTGTGCGTCATGGTAGATGCAAGGCGTTCCAACGTCTACTGCCGTTTTTACGAGAAGCATTGGAAAACTATTAAACACAAAACTTGCGATGAGCTTATGCCAATAGGGGACCTGCTGTCGCGCTGCAATGCCTCAACCGTTTTTTGCGGTGACGGCGCAGGCCTTTATAAGCAGGAAATAGAAAATAGATTTAGAGCGGCCCGGATACTGGCTGAAAATCTTTGGTTCCCGTCGGCTGAAAGTATATCACAGCTTACCTTGGAAGCTTTTGGGTCCGGGGAGGCCAAGAGTTGTTTTGAAGTGTCTGCCACTTACCTATATGAGCAGGATTGCCAGGTTAGCCCTGCATTAAAACGTTGATTCCTTGCAGGGTTAACTCCGCAGAAACTTTCCTTGAATATCATATGTAGGTTTCTAGCGGAGTAAATATTGGTTGTGATTTTATGAATACTCCTCATTTTTACCGTCCTACATGGGTTCAGATCGATCTTGCCGCTGTTGCATCAAATTACAGCACATTGAAGAAGCGTCTGCCGGCCGGCACCAAGATGATGGCCGCAGTCAAGGCCAATGCTTATGGCCACGGCATTGTAGAAGTATCTAAAAAATTAGCGCAATGCGGTATCGATTATTTGGGCGTTGCATCTGTGGATGAAGCCTTGGTGTTACGGCACGGCGGCGTGCGTACGCCTATCCTTAACTTAGGCGCTTTCTTGAAAGGTGATTCCGAGGCAATAGTCAAAAATGATATAACTGCGACGATAACGGACTGGGATACTGCCAAGTGCCTTGACAGTTACGCCGGGGTTTTTAAGAAAAAAGCAAAAGTCCATATCAAGATCGATACGGGCATGGGAAGGCTGGGTGTCTGGCATGATGAAGCTGATGAGTTTATTATAAAAGTATGTTCCTTAAGCAATCTTTTGATCGAAGGTATTTATACGCATTTCCCCAGCGCGGATTCCGACGAATCTTTTACAAGATCACAGATAGCGGTTTTTTCCACGCTTGTCAGCAAGCTGACCATCAAAGGTATCGAGATCCCTCTAAGGCATACGGCTAATTCCATGGCTGTGCTCGGATTTAAGAACAGCCACTTTAATCTGGTAAGGCCGGGTTTAGCGCTTTACGGCCTTCATCCCAAGGATGAGTGGCTTGGCAAGATCGATCTTGCCCCTGTTTTGTCTTTTAAGACAAAAGTGGTTTATACCAAAAACGTTGCCCGCGGCAGGTCTATAAGTTATGGCCGCACCTATACTACAAAAAAAGATACCAAGATCGTTACCCTGCCGGTGGGATATGGCGATGGTTATAACAGGCTGCTTTCCAATAAGGCCCGAGTCCTTATCCACGGCGAGGTTTACCCGGTGGTAGGCCGAGTCTGCATGGATCAGACCATGGTGGATGTGGGCCAAGCCCGTGTTCGTGTAGGCGACGAGGTTGTTTTGGTAGGCTGCCAAAAAAACAGGGTTATTTATGTTGAAGATATCGCGCGTATCTGCCGCACTATTCCTTATGAAGTCGTCTGCTGGATCTCTCCTCGTGTTCCTCGTATTTATCTTAATGTCTAACGATAAAGGTTACGGTATTTTGGCTATAAAATAGAGTGCTGCTGCAGTAAAGAATATGTGGCTTATCCAGGCAGCGAATATTGGTGGGAGTGCTCCGCCTTTTCCCAGGGCGATGCTGACCGCAAATAAGGTGTAGAAAAGGAAACTGATGCCGAGGCACAATCCAATGGATGAAAAAGCTATAGCGCGCCGCTTGATGACTATTGAGGAGGGGATGCCTATGAGTATGATCACAAGGCTTGTAAACGGGAATGAGGTTTTCTGATAGAGGTCTACCTCAAGCTTGCGGATAGTGGCCAAGGTCTTGCTGGGGGCTAGTTTTGCGATGTGGCCGGCCAACTCTTTTATATTCATGTTTTCAACCGGGATGTTGTGGATCAGGAAGTCCTGTGGTGTTTCTTCGATCTTAAAAGTCGTATCGTTGAAATAAAGCGGTTCGCCTTTGATCTTCCTGTCGTCTCCCAAGTGATAGATAAAACATTGATAAAGTACCCATCGGTTGTTGCGCCAAACGGCTTTTTCCGCGTAAATTTTTGATTTCACGTTTTGCTGTTCATTGTGTTCCAATATCGTCAGTCCTTCGATGGTATTGGATTTCGGATATAGTTTATTGATGAAAAATAATCTGTTATTGAAGCCGTAAACCGCCACATTTTCTATCGGTTGTTCGGATTTATTCTCTATCTTTTTTTCAATATAGCGTTCTTTGATCAGGCGGGTCATATTTTGGCTATAAGGGATGACTATTTCACTTAGCAGAAAAATACCCAGGCTTAAGACGAAGCCGAATAGGATTATAGGGCGTATGATCTGGTAGATGCCTAAACCCGTGGCGCGCATGGCTATGATCTCATTATTCTGGTTGAGGTTGCCGAGGGTTATGAGGGTTGCAAGCAGCGCGGCAACCGGTGATGTCTGCGTCAATATAGTGGGTATGAAGTAGATATAGAGCTCTATGACTTTTAGTATTGGAGGGTGGTTCTTGATCAAGTCCTGCAGCGTAGAGAAGACGTCTATAATGATGTATAGGAAGATAAAACCTATCAGGCAGGCAAAAAAGCTCTTTAAGAAATTGCGCAGAAGGTATCGGTCTAGGATAAGCATGTTTTATGGAGCATGATAATACCCAGGGCGCCGAAGATGATATTTGGCATGCCCATGGCGGCTGATGGCGGCAGTTTGCCTTCAATGCTCAAAGCTTCAAAGCCTATCAGCATAAGGTAGTAGGCAGCTACGATGAGGAAGGCGAAACCGAAATTTATGGATTTTTCTCTGCGCCGCGTGATCATGGCAAATGGGGCGCCGATTATAACAAATACAAGGCATGAGAACGACAGGGCGATGCGTTTGTAAGCCTCTGTTAAAATCGGGCTCGGATCTATGCCGTTACTCTCGAATTTGCGTATCTGTTCTTTTAGTTCTCCGAGCGTCATGTCTTTTGTTTTTTTCTCGACTTTCGTATTCATCATTTTTTTGAAGTCTATATTCATGAAATATGTCTTGAAGTTGAGTTTATAAAAGTTTTCCGGGTCGCCCGGATTGATCTCATCGCTTGTCCCGTCTATAAGTTTGAGTTTCAGGATCTTTTTTTCCGGTATGAGGATGAATTCGCCTTTTCTGGCAATGATCGTGCGAGGCGGTTTATTATCCCCCTGGGGTTCATAGATGCGGATGTTGGAGAATTTATTGCCGTCGATATGATAGATGAAGAGGATAAATTTTTCAAAGGCCGTGATAAAGGTGCCGGCTTCAAGCGCCGCCGTAGGGTTTTGAGTGCCGATCTCAACCATGAGCTGCCTGGATTTGTGGTGCGCGCCGGGTATGATCTTACTGTTAAGGATGACGCAGAAAAGGCTCAAACTTATACCTACTAAAATTAACGGTAAAAGGATGCGGAAGAGATTGACGCCGCTTGAGCGTATAGCTATAAGTTCATTATCCGAAGAAAGCCTGCCTATGGATAACAGGGCGCCTGACAATGTTGCCACCGGCAGGATAAAGCTGAAGAGGAACGGGATGAGGTAAAAAAAAAGTTTTCCCGCCAACAAGAGCGATACGCCTTTGGTGATGATCAGTTCGGCCAGGCGTACAAGATTGCCGAGTATCATCACAAAGGTCAAAACAAATACCGAGAGCAAAAACGCGCTCATAAACTCTTTTAATACATAATTTCTTAGGATCTTCATTTTTTTCTATCCCTTGGCAAATGCTAACACCGAGACGCTTAGGGCGCCACCTTGTTCTTTTAAGGCGCTTGATGCCTCCCTGACCGTCGCCGTAGTCGTAACAACATCATCAATAAGAAGGCAATGTTTGCCTTTTACGCGAGATGGCTCAAATGCGCTGAATGCGCCCGATAAATTTTTTAGCCTTTCATCTTTCTCTAAAGTTACCTGCGGTTGTGTATGCCGTGTCCTTTTTATCGCCGGAACCAAGGGTTTACGCAGTGATATGCATAATTCTTTTGCGATCAATTCAGACTGGTTGAACTCACGTTCTCTTTGGCGCGTCGGGTGCAGGGGTATAGGTACAACGACATCTGTTTTTTGGGCTATTGATCCGCCTATTTCGCATAAAATCTTCTGCATAAGCCTGCTTACGGTCTTAGCCAGGTAAGGCCTGTTCTCGTATTTGAACCTATGGATGAGCTCTTTTGTCGCGCCTTCATAAATATAACAGCACAGAAGTTTTTGGTAAGAGGGGCCGCTTTTGGCGCATGCGTGGCACCGCAGATCTTTTAATTCATGCTCCGTTATAAGTCCGGCCCCGCAGAGCCGACAGCAGGCCACCGTTGTCTGCCTCATTTGTTGAGTGCAAGCGGAGCAGATATAATCATCGAACGCCATTTTTCTGTCTTTTAAGTCTTTAGAACAGATGTGGCAGGTCTTTGGGAAGAGGATGTCAATAAAAACTGATGCGCACTCTTTATGCATGGAAGCTATGGTATCATCCAGACATGATATTGTCAAAAGAATTGACAGCGCAATCCCTTATTAGTACAATGGAACACCACGGATAATTTATATTAATGACATCCTCCAGTGCCTTAGTGGAGGATGGAACACCATGGATAAGAATAGACTAAAAGAGCAGTTGTACCGCTTGGTTAAAGAAAAGGCCTATCATGAGGGCCAGATCAAGCTCGCCAGCGGTAAGATGAGCCACTATTACCTGGATGCCAGAGCTGTAACCTTAAGCAGCGAAGGCGCTTACCTTGTTGGCAGTATCATCTTTGATCTGGTCAAGGATCTAAATGTTGCGGCTGTTGGCGGCCCTACTTTAGGCGCTGACCCAATGGTCGGGGCGCTTGCGGTTATGAGCTACCAGAACAAAAGGCCTATTAATACTTTCCTCATCCGTAAAACACCCAAGGCTCACGGCCGCATGCTGCAGGTGGAAGGCCCCGAGATAAAGAGCGCAAGCGAGGTTGTACTTTTAGACGATGTGGCTACGACCGGAGGCTCTTTGATTGAGTCAATAGCTATTTTGAAAAAGATCGGCATAGTAGTAAGGCGTGCCATTGTTATTATTGACAGGAATGAAGGGGCCAAAGAGAATCTGTCGCGCGAAGGGTGCGAGTTGATCTCGATTTTCCAGGCCTCCGAGTTTTTTTCTTCCAAAATAAAGTAATTCTTGAATACACCCACCTATTATTTCAATCTATGGCCGGATATAATGTTATTGTTATAGGCGCAGGCCCTGCAGGCATGATGGCCGCTATCCGAGCTGCTGAATACGGCGCGGCCACGGCCCTTTTCGAAAAAAATGCCAGCCTGGGCAGAAAATTGGGCTTGACCGGAAAAGGCCGGTGTAACCTTACGAATAAATGCCCGTTGCCGGATTTCCTGGAAAGATTCGGCAAAGAAGGGCAATTTTTGCGTAACGCCTTCGCAAAGTTCTTTGCACCCGAGTTGATGCGTTTTTTTGAATATAACGGGGTCAGATTAAAAACAGAGCGGCAGGCAAGGGTGTTTCCGGCGACGGATAATGCCCGGAGTGTAATTGATTGTTTAAGAAAAGTTCTGGCGCAGCGCGGCGTGGATATTTATTTGAGTTCTCCGGTAAAAAAAGTGCTTGTTAAAAATGGCGCAGTCGGCGGGGTGCAACTCACTAATGAAGAGGAGGCCACTGCCAGGAAGATCATCCTTTCTACGGGAGGTGTTTCCTATCCCGAGACAGGTTCTACTGGCGACGGTTTAAAAATAGCCAAAAGCCTGGGGCATCAGGTCAGCGAGCTTTATCCTGGCCTCGTGCCGTTAGAAACAGAAGAGACCTTTGTCAAAGAGTTGCAGGGACTGGCGCTAAAAAACGTCAGGATCGTTTTTGAGGTCGACAAAAAGAGAATAGAATCCGGTGTCGGGGAGATACTTTTTACACATTTTGGCGTATCAGGGCCCCTTATTTTGGATTTGAGCGCTGGAGTCGTTAAACTTTCAGATTCCGGCCGTGTTGTAATGTTGATAGATCTAAAGCCCGGTTTGTCGCAGGAAGAGATAGAGGTGAAACTGCGTAATGAATTTCAGCAGAAAGGCAGCCTTATCCTGAAGAATTATGCCAAAGAGCTATTCCCGCAGAGGTTTATTGATATTTTCCTTTCAAAGGCAAAAGTAAACCCAGCGAAAAAGTGCCATCAGATATCCGCCGTTGAAAGAAAAAACATAGTGTTGCTTCTAAAAGGATTCCCTCTTGTTATTAAAAGGCCCAGGCCTTTTGCAGAAGCCATGGTGACGTGCGGCGGAGTATCTTTAAAAGAGATAGACCCAAGGACCATGGAATCAAAAAAAGTAAAAGGTTTGTATTTCTGCGGCGAGATATTGGGCCTGGCTGCCTCCAGCGGAGGATTTAACCTGCAGGCAGCATTTTCGACCGGGTATTTGGCAGGCGAATCAGCAGCATTAGCATTAGAGTAGAATGTTTATCCTTGCCTCAAAATCAAAAGCGCGGGCACAGATCTTAAAAGGCCTTAAGATAAAATTTAAGGTCATGCCGTCGCACGCCAAGGAGCATAAGGGTTTAGACACTCATCCTGCTCAAACGGTTAAGTCCAATGCGCTTTTAAAAGCACGTGAGATCGCCCGCCGTTTGAAGAGCGGCATCGTGATAGGTTGTGATACGCTCGTATGGCAGAATGGCGAGGTCTTTGGCAAGCCGAAGGACTTGAAAGATGCCAGGGCGATGTTAAAAAAACTTTCATCTAAGCCGCACCGCCTTTATACAGGTATTGCTGTTATTGACGCTAAGCGGCATAAAGAGGTGGTCGCCGTTGAAGAGACAAAGATATTCATGGAAGAGCTTAATGACAGAGAGATCTCGAATTATTTCAAAAAGGTCTCACCGCTGGACAAGGCCGGCGGTTTTGATATCCAGGGCTTAGGCAGCCTTTTTATCAAGCGCATCGAAGGTTGCTATTTTAATGTCGTTGGTTTGCCTGTCTCAAAATTATTTAGTTGTTTGAAAAAGATCGGTGTCCAGCTTCTTATTTTTATCTGCGCTATAAATTTTTACGGTTGCGCTACTGAATACAACGTGGCCAGCAATACCCGGGACTGGATGATGTTTTCGACGGAAAAAGAAGTGGCCATGGGCGATTCAATGTCTAAAGTGGTGGAAAAAGAGTACAGGGTCGTCCAGGACCGTCAAGCAAACGAGCGCGTCCAAAGGGTCGGAGAGAAAATAGCCGCTGTATGCGACCGTAAAGAGATCTTGTATCGTTTTCGTATCATCGAAGATGAGAAAGAAAAGGACATGGTCAATGCCGCGTCGCTTCCGGGCGGCTATGTCTATGTTTATAATGAATTATTGAAGGTAGCGGATACGGATGACCAATTAGCTGCCGTCTTGGGCCATGAGGTGGGGCATATCGTGGCACGCCACAGCATTAAAAGGCTGCAGGCTATCTGGGGTTATAATATTTTGACTGTCTTGGCTGCAGGAACCCGCAATCCGGATTTTGCCCAAGGGGCGCAAGCAGCTTATCTTTCGCTCCTTTCCGGCTATTCCCAAGAAGACGAGCTCTTGGCCGATAAATTAGGGGCACGCTATACCAAGCGCGCCGGTTATAATCCTGAAGCAATGCTGACTTTTTTGGGAAAACTTAAAGTAAGGCATAAAAAAGAAAAGCCCAGGGCTGTTGTCTATTTTAAGACCCATCCCTATATTTCCGGCCGGATAAAAGTGACAAAGGAAGAGCTGGGCGAGAAGATGTCTTTTGAGGATTTTATAAATACTTTTTAATGTGGGCGTAGGAAAAATTTACTGTGGAAGAAAAGTGCTTGAGGTAAATAAATGCCGGGAAAGGGAGTTTTGCTCCCCCGACCCAACATTCGTCGGGTCTCCTCCGCAACCGGCCGCCCTCGCTCGAAGCAATGCCGCTCGGGTCGGCTTCAACTCCTTGATTGTTATTAAGGGAAAAATAGTGCCGGGAAAGGGAGTTGAACCCTTAAGCCCTTACGAGCGTAGCGCCCTGAACGCTATGTGTTTGCCAATTTCACCATCCCGGCTTAATTTTGCTTATTTCAGCAATACCTTGCAAAATTAACTCCGAAGCCTGCGTAGAAAATTTTCAGTAAGGAAAATTTTTGAGCGGTTAGGCAAGGAGACTGATAAAAGTATACTAAGTGTTGACTGCTGTGTCAACTGTTTGATACAACTGTTTGATACATATTGACAGGTTTTGAGTATTTGGTAGAATGTAGTCTCGGTTTTTTGGATGATTTTACAGCGTTCTAACTTACCCAGATAGTTCGGTCGGTAGAGTGATGGACTGAAAATCCACCCCAGGTTGTTTTCGTAACTACTTAAAATAGCGATAAATAGGCCTTTTCCCGACGTCAAGTCGGTTTTTTTCTTTTACGCCACTTTGTGACGTTTTGTGTGGTTTTACACCGCCAATGGACACGCAGGTGGACCCAACGTGGAAATAACGAGAGATCTAAAACCACGAACAGTTGTTCTATATCATCGAACGCCTTGTTACAAAAAGTATATAGTTTTCTGACAGATAAATGTTCATTGGATTGAAATACTTATTAAAGAGCGGACATTTAGACAGGGGAGTCATGTCGCAAATATTGTATAGTTCCTGCGGCAGTAAGAATGCGCTTTGGTGGGGCAGGTTTATAATTGTGTTTGAATGACAAGCATTTGTTTACAAATTGGCAGTGTTCCAAACTTTGACTTTTTTCGGAAAATGCTTGACAATGGTTTAAAATTGTTCTAAATTGACTACTATGGATAGACAAAATAGAAGTATAATAAACAATTTACTTAAAAGTTGGCCTAAAAGTACCGTTGTTGTATCGACTTGGCTCGACGGACAAGGCGTGTATCGTCAATTAGCCGGAACGTATGTTAAGAGCGGTTGGATAGAACGGATAGGTCGGGGAGCTTTTAAGCGGGCTGGAGAAAACGTCGACTGCAATGGCGGGTTGTACGCACTGCAGACACAGTTAAATATGTCAGTCCATCCTGCGGGAAAAACCGCCCTTCAGTTGCAGGGAAACGCTCAGTATCTTCCGGCGAACTTAAAGCAAGCAAAGATAGTTCTTTTTGGGTCTAAGAACGAGAAGCTTCCCGAATGGTTCAAAAGCTACAAATGGGAAGTCACCGTCCGTTATGTTATGACCGGTCTTTTCGGAAAAGATACAGGGCTGGGGCTTACGACTTATAATTCCGGTAATTTTGAAATCAAGATATCTTCATCCGAAAGAGCGGCTTTAGAATTGTGCTATGACGTTCCCATGCGTGAATCTTTTGATGAGCTGGATCAGATAATGTCGGGCCTCACTACGCTTCGCCCAAGTATGGTTCAGGAGCTCTTAGAAAAATGCGGCTCAGTTAAGACGAAAAGATTATTTATGTATTTAGCCGAGAAACATAATCACGCGTGGGTTAAGAAATTGAATCTTGATAAAGTTGATTTTGGTACGGGGAAGAGGTCTCTTTGTAATAGCGGCCACTACGACAGTAAATATAAAATAGTTATTCCAAAATAATAGGAGATTATGAACAAAAATTTATTTCATCAGCAAGCCGAACTTCTAAGTCAGCGGGAGTTCCCCGCCTGTGAAGGCGGGGGTGAGAGCCGTATCCTGTGTCTTCCGGGCTTGTGATATACTGAATCCATGCGATTAAAGCGATCAGCTCACGCGGTATATCAGACGCAGTACCACATCGTAT
>JACRLT010000040.1 GCA_016235185.1 Candidatus Omnitrophota bacterium | reverse complement strand
CGTCAACCCGCAAAATACCCTCTCGGCCCCCATCAAAAAATGCCGGAACATCCACCGGCGAGTTGGAGCGAAGCCTCGCCATGCATTGTGGCGGGCGAAGCGACAACGAAGCCTCGCCAATCTCTTTGGCGGGCGAGGAGGCGATATAGCTCTTAGGTCTTAGCTCTTGGCTCATGGTTTTAAGTTCCTTGCCATGAGCTATGAGCTTTGAGCTATGAGCTAAATCCACCGGAGAGGAGGATTGATCACTCTGTATATCCAAAATATTTTCTATTAACTTAACACCTACGATGTGCAGAGTAATAACTAACGCGCGAGAAGAATCTCCCTGTTTTTTAACCCAAAAAATATCAAACAGCGCATCCGGCGGATATTCATTGAGAGAATCTTCAAGGTTGCCTCTGGTAGCATCGGCCCAACCCAATGGAGTCAAAACACCTTCAGCTTCAATAACTTCGATATCCCAATAATTCTTCACAAGAAGCAAATTGCTAATATATTCTTTTGTATATCCCCTTCGGCGATCCTTCGCAATATCCTTAATAATGCCCTCTATCAGTTCAAATGCCAGTTCCTTTTCAACGGGCTCACGGGTCAATAGTTGCCAAGACACCGGCGAGGAGGCAATATAGCTCTTAGGTCTTGGCTCTTGGCTAATAGTTGTAAGTTCCTTGCCATGAGCTATGAGCTTTGAGCTACGAGCTAAATCCACCGGCGAAGAAAGAATCTTCTCCCGGAATGCCTTGAGCTGATCCCACATATTTGCTTCCTTTAAAAATTCATCCGCGTTCCATCCGAATGCCGCGGACAACTTCTCGACAGTTTCAAAAAGAATCGTCTTTTGGCCGCCTTCTTCTATGGTTGTTATGGCCGTAGGGCCTTCATACCGTCCGGCTCTTCTGGCTAATTCTCTTTTTGACCAATTCCTTGCCAATCTAAGCTCTTTGACAAGGCGCCTTAATTCAGGCGCGATGATCAACTCCAGCCTCAACATGCTCTCCAATCTTTTCTTACTATTTTCTGCCGGCGAGGATGTTTTCTTATCCTGCTCACTGGAAGGCAGATCAAAAGTTTCCCGCAGGCCGATCTCTATCTTGTCTTCCTTTCCAACAACCATGTCAAGATCGGTAACGCTGACTTCTGTCGTATCAGGTTTTATGAGCTTAATATCAAAAACCTCAAAAATTCCATTTTCATCATCGCCCTCCATACCGTCTTTTAGCCGCGCGAAACGCTCGTTTAACAAATAGTCCATTTTGGCTTTTATGGTCTTGCCCGTAAGCCTTATAACACCTGGGACCTTATAGCCGAGCTGCCTTACGACTTCCTGCAATTCCGGGTAGAAAAACACCGTGTTGAGCTGTTTTTCCTTCTTACGAGTTTTTGGCGCAATAAGATCCTCCTCCTTGTCGCCATGTTCGCTAGACAACTTCCAGTAATCGCTGGGCCTATTAAATAATGACAAAAATATCATTAAGCCGCCCCTCATTATGCGGACATCCGAATTAGCATGCGTTATGTAATAAAGCTCATCCAGCACGCCTTTTAACAAAAGCGCGTCTTCCTCGCTGGCAAAAGAACGATACAAATATGCCAAGATTGCTATGATTTTTTCTTCTATCTCCGAACCTTGGGAATCCGATTTGGCGTAGTCTTTTAACATTTGAGCGTAATATTCAGAGGATGAGCCCTCTGCGATACCTGCGCTTCCAAGCGTGCGCTTCGCCAATTGCTCAAACCTTGCGGCATCATCCTGCCTCACCGGCGAGGAAACAATCTTCTTAGCCACGATCATAATATCGGCCAGGGTAAGGATGACATTTCCGTTTTCCTCTCTATAGCGAAGCGCCTCTTTGATTACATCGTTGGCCCCGCGCAAATATTGCAATGTTTTTTTCCGCAGGCAACACGCCCCCAAAAGATCTCCGACATTTAACTCATATTCATGCGTATCCGATCGTTCAATCGAAAAACCTGTTTTTGCCAACATGTCTTCAAATTCAGATCGTGTATAGTAGGCTATATCATCATGCCCCCGCACTTTGTTAAGACCCAATAGAAAATCATTGACGGCCTTATCCTTAAAGCCTAGATCATCTATCAAAACCAAAGAACCGTCACTATTCAAAATTTTGCGGGTACATATAAAACCCAGCAGAGGGTCGCTTAAATGATGAGCCACACCGCGCTGAATGGCAAAATGAAATTTATCCTTATAAAAGAGATATACATTCTCAATACGGGAAAGGTAAAAAACTACCCGAGAATCCGTCAAGAGTGCGCCAGCTTTCACTAAATTCCTGAAATCTTTATCTACCCAGACAATCTGCCCTATATCAGAATAACTGGCTAATAGCTTCTGCATAAAATCACCGCTGCCGGCACCCAAATCAATCACATTCCCTCTGATATCGTTATTTTCTACAATCCATGTGATGTCATCTCTTAAACCTTTATTGTAAAAGTTATCCATTCCGGATTTTTCATCAACCGGCGAGGAGGCAGATTCCGTTTCCAAGGCGGTTAATACTTCATCTACGATATTATTTGCGGCATCTACATCTTGCGTTGTAGTCAAACGCCTGCCAAATTTTGTTGTCCCATAAAACTTATAAAACTTGCGGAACAACTTCAAAACTTCTGAATCAAAAATAAGATTTTCTTCCTCTATATAATCAAATACACCCATCACGCCCTGCCACCAATTCTTGCGAACTTTATAGTTTTTATTCCTGCTGTAACTATGAATTATCCTTACAGGGACTTCATCTTTAAAGCCATATCTCAACCAGTTAAGCTCCCTGATTATTTTTCTTCTCTTATTCTCCCATAGTGTATGCATAGGTGGCTTCTTTGCCATAAAATAGACGTGGCTGTCGGGATAGCCGCCGTTTATTACCTCAAAATCTTTCATCCAGCGCTCATTTAAAAGATAGGGCAATTGATACATCTGGAATTTGATAATCTTAAAGTATTTAGAAAATATATTGCGGTATTGCTTCTCTGTTACCACGCCGAAGCCCTCTTCCATCTCATCCTTCCAGCTATAAGGCTTGGTATAGATATACTTAATCAAGAGCTCATAGAAATCGGCCTTGGGCATTTCAATTTGAGCATTCTTTCCCCATTCATTAAAATACGCCTCTAAGCCCTTTATCCGTTCCTTGGTAAACGGATTAAATACCTTGATCTTTCTCTGCTGAAAATCGCGCGTAAACTTAACCAATTGCTCTCTGCCAAAATCTGTTTTTGCCTCAAAAATCACCCGCCCCTTTGCGGGCTTTAACCCGTCACGAACAATTATTATTCCTCCAGGCCTAAGGAAATAACGGCATAAATTAATAACCTCTTCTGCCTTCTCCATACCGTAAAAAGAAACAATCTCGTGGAAAACAGAGCCCAAAATCACCACATCAAATTTGGCCCTAAAACGCTCCTTGTCGTACCAATGGCAGACATCGCGCACATATAATTCTAGCCGGGGAAATGCTTTTTTGAGCCTCTTGGTAACGCTGGAAATCAAATATCCGTTATAATCCGTGCCTACTAAGCGGCGAATACCCAGAATATGCTGTAAAATGCCCGCCAATATCGCGCCTCCGCCGCAGCCGATTTCCAAAACATCAACCACACCTCTTTGACGCTCAATTTCTTTAATATCTTCGATGATGCGCATTTTATCATCGCTTTTATCCATCAACCGGATAAGCGTATCCCAACGCTCACCCGGCGCCTGCTGGATTGCCTTGATCTTTTCCCGAGTCTCTTTATCCTCAACTTCGAATACCTTGGCTTTCATCAATTCTTCAAAATCAACCTGCAGCCTTTCATTCACCCAATAGCCGCGGTTGTCCTCGATCAGGATATCGGCAAATTTAACCTTATCGCGCAAAAACCTCTGGTATTCACGCGCCAAAACCCGATGATAGAGCCGTATTTCCTCCTCTGTGTAGCCGTATTTCTTAATATCCCTGTCCAACAGACGCTTGAGCTGAAACTTCTTATCCACTTTCATAAATATTTTCAGATCAAATAGCGAACGCAATACAGGAGTAGCCCAAGTGACTAAGCCTTCAAAAATAATATAATCGTATTTTAGGGAATCAATCTTTTTGTATCCAACCCTCTTATGCGGGCCAAAATCATATATCGGCATATTAACAGCGCGGCCCGCTTTTAAATCCGCTACAAAATTAACGAATTCACCCATATAAATAGACCTGGGGTCGTATCCGCTGAACTTCATGATTTTCCTAATATTGTCCAGGACGCGTTCTGCTTTGGGTTTGAGGAAATTATGGGTGGGGATTGTGAATACTCGATAGCCCTGTTCCTTCAAAAGGCAGGCCAGGGTTTGAGCTTCAGTAGTGTCGCCTGCGCCGCGAGGGCCCATTGCGCCGATAAGGCGCGGCAGACCTTTTACCGGAGGCAGTTTTTCTGAAATATGCGTGGCTATTAACTGCTCCATCGTAAGATTTCCCGAAAGCAATATTTGAGCAAATGTCCACTTGTCGGAATATAGCTCATTATTTTTCATATAATTGAAGATGACTTTCGGAACATAGGCGCGCGCGTTTCTTCCTTGAAGGATTAACTCTCTTACGGCTTGCGAAGAATCCTCTTGCCTTCCTTTATCAATGGGCATCTCATTCATGCGAGAACGGGCCAATTCCTTGATATCCGCTTCTTCTAACCTTGCCGTTATCCGCGCTTTAAGGTTCTTGCGATCTCTTGGAGTACCTCTGGGTGTCACGATAAAACGGGCGCCGCTAAATAAAGCCCTCAAATATTCTTTTGGGTTTTCTTGGGGCCAGTTAATTACCGCCTCCATAGTATCTAACCCTGTAATAAAATAGAGCTCTGTATCAGCGGGATATTTATCTTTTAATAACTTCGCCATATCCAGAAAATCTCCGCTGTTATCAATCGCCGCCGAAAGTCTTGCCTTATCTTTGATAAAAAGCTCAAGCATCTTAACCCTATGATATAAAGACGACTCTATTTCCCGGTGATACGGCGGGTTTTTAGTAACAACAATAACTATCTCGTCTAACCCAAATTCCTTGGCGGCTTTATTGATTAATTCCATATAGACATCGTTGGGAGGATTGCACATTGTCCCAAATATGCCTAATTTTTTCCCGGAAGATTTTATGCCATCTTTCGCCTTTCTGATGAATGCTAACTGCGGGCGCCCTGCCGGACCCAAACCATCTATGATTTCATTAATTTTATCTTTGCTAACCGGCGAGGAAACTAGGCCTGTGCCGCTGGCGCCGTAGCCTTCAGGCAGGATGTTGACCTGATAGAAAAAACTAAAATGCGCGTCTAGCTTTTTCTCTACCCTCTGGAACGCCTGGAAACTGTTAAAATCCTCAAAAATTATGAGCCTGCGGCCTCGCCCTATGGCAAACTCTATTGTCTGTTTTAATTTCGCGTCGTATTCTTCTAGTGTCGCCCCGCCTAAGTGCAAATACCTTAACTCCTTATGATAAATTATGGAGATCTGGTCCATAGTGATACCATGAAGCTTAAAGACATTTCTGACCGCTTCAACAAATTCTCTTCTTTCTTTATCGGAAATACCATCCACAATACATATACCTACGCCGCTTCTATTAATGGCCATAAAACCAACTAATTCTGTGGCTATTTTAACGACATTGGTAAGATTTGCAGCAGGCTTGACTATTCTGTCAGGAGGGGCAAAAGAAGTAATTTTGCCGGCAGGAACCCCGCTTTTGAATATGACCTTTTCAACCTCTTCAACTGTCTTGATAGCTCCATTATTAATCGCTTTTTGAAGACGATTATTATCAAAGAGTATCGCCTCAACAATGTTTTTAGCGTCTACAGATCCGGCTACTACATACGCAAACTTCAAGGAATCAAATGCGCTTTGCGGCCTGAATTCCGCCTGCAAGATCTCCCTTGCGATATTTTTGGCCAAGACACTGGGATAGCCGTTGGCCAAAAGCTCCTGCTCGACCCCCGCAACATACTCATCGACAAGAATGCCGGCTGCTCCGGATATATCCATTTGTTCGTCGGAATGGCACAGGAAAAACATCTGGCGCAATTCCAGCTGCGTCTCTACCAGCTTCTTATATAATTCATTACCAGCGGATAAGCTTGAAGGATCGGATATAAGGATCTTTAGAAGAGCCAAATTAGGCTTCCCACTATACCGGGCCTCCTTCTGCGCTTGAAAATATGCCAGGCCGATATCCCTGAATAAAATACGCCTCCCTTCGTATTCGTAAGACTCTATCCCCGCAATACAATAGAGATATTTCCCGCCCACCAAAACACCGCTAAAATCATCTTGGCTGTTTTGTGCGGGTGAAGAAGACCCTCTTAATACGGCCCTGTTCTGCGCGCCTATCTTATTATTAAAGGCTGTTTCTTCTATTTGCACCAACACTCCTATGGAAGCTGATTTAGGAAGATTGCCTTCTGGCGAATTTAGGGTACAACCCCTGCCTATCTCTATATAAGAACCTGCCCTTCCGTGAAAATCGCTACCCACGCTGGAAAATAGGCCGTATCGGGATAGCAAGCCCATGAGTTCTTTTCTCTGTTTTATTGAATGGGCGGGATGGAAAACCTCTAAGGCATCAATCAGTTTTTCTCTTTCGTTCATTATTTCTATCGCCTTCTCGACTTGTTTAATATTTTTAAAGGTGTGCGCTGCATGCGACAAAATCCGGACGCCGCCCATGGAGGCGGCCATCTTTAGGATTTCCGGGTTTAGGGAAAGCTTGTTTTGTTTTCCGCCGGATATAAAACGAGGGTCAGCCTTGACCAAATCGCTTTTTAATTGAAGCACCTCTTTAGTCTTAAGCCATCCTGACACATCTCTAAGATCCATCGGGAAACAACAAACAACGTGCGGGGCCTCATCTATATCGGGAACTCTTATCCATAGCTCCACGCCTGTTATAAACTTAATGGCTCCAAGTATATCAGCCGCTTCCGCAGCTTCCTCTGTGCCGTCAAAGGTGTGGTGATCGGTCTTGGAAATCACGCTTAATCCACTATTCCAGCCTTCAAATACGATCCACGCCGGCGTACATTCGCGGCTTGCATCAAAAGAAAAGTTGCTGTGCACATGCATGTCAGCCATGCCTTCTAAGTCTCTGCTTTCCGGCGAAAGCACGCCTCTTTTAGCCATGTCCTCAAGCATTTTCAAAGTTATAACTGGCGAAGAGGCGATCTTTGAAACAACCTTAGAAACATCAAAAATAGTGCTATCACCACTTTTTGCTATTCTTGATGGCGTATTGTTTAAAACGGCTTTTAAACGATTATTCTTAAATTCAAAAATTTCAGACCCCAAGGAAGGCAAAATGATCTCATTTAATCGGCCCCCAAAGGGTATTTTCAGCGTTACAGGCCGCTCATGATAATTGACGGCAACAACAAACCTTTCTTCTCCATATTCTCTTTGAAAAACCAAGGCCCTATCTTGTGCCGAATCCTGCTCAAAATGCAATAAGCTAAATAGCCCATTTCTAAACGCGCCGCAAGAAGTAACGCTGCCTAATTTCTTATACAGCTCGATAAAACGGCCGTCATCGGTCTCTTGCGGGCCATGAATAAAAGTAGCTGAAGGCATCCATTGCGAATGCCCTTTCTCTTGGCCGTACATGATCAAACTCGCGCCGGGAAGTGTATATAACAACACGGCTGCGGTTAAGGCTGGTTTTTTTCCTATTGCCTTTGTAAAGCGATGCATCATGTCATGGGTCTCAAGATATTTCATAAAACTAAACTTTTGTTCTCGTGCAAGCATGAGTAGAAAATCTTTTAAAGCCCTTATGTCTTGCCTTAAAAGAAGATCGCGGATGTAGCCTTCATAATAGAAATCGAATCCTAAATCTAATAGCAGGTCTCCTTCATGGCCCCAATATTCGGCAAGAAGGATAATATCCGGATATTTCCGCTTAAGGAGATACGTCATCTCGCTTAAAAACTCGTTCTCTTCGGGATATAAATAATTGAATTCTTCCCATGACAAATGCGGAAACCATTGCTCCTTATAATTCCATCGCAGGATATGGTACACTGCATCAAATCGAATGGCCCCGCCATTAACTAAATCTGCTATATAAAAGATAGTCTCTCTCATCCAGTTTCTCATGTCTGGATTGATATAATTGAATTGGATAGTATCTGACCAGCTGTAATGGCTCCCATCATGGCTTTTTCTGCCGCCAAAATGGAATATGTGTCCTGTCTGGGGATGCCTGAATATAGGCGTTAAAGAATGCATGGGATTCAATTCTAACCACGGCTTTTCTCTGTCGACAAGAGATTGCGAGGGTTGTAAGAAAAATTCCGGGCGGGCAACAACAAGGGGGGTGTCAATTGCTGAATGATTTAAAACACTATCCACCATGATTTTTATTCCCAAGTCATTCGCGCGCTTCACTAATTTTCTAAACTCCGATTCTCCCCCTAGAGATTTCTTCGGGATGTATTCTCTGATGCTAAAGGGGCTCTCGACAAGAGGCACTTTCTTCTGTCGGCCCCAATATTGATTATGAATACGTGAATACGGGCTGTCCTCAAACACGGCGAGCAGCCATAGCACGCTCACGCCGATCTCTCTTAATCCCGCAAGTTCATCACTGGTGAATTCACTAAATTTTTTCTGCGACATCCTAAAGTCATAATAATAAGCAACAGGGTATAGTTCTGCCGGAGAGGAGCTTGATTGCTTACGCTTATCTTTAGCGATATTTTTATCATTCGTAATCTTGACGAATTGACTTTTTGCTGCCTCCGGCACCAATGGCGCCAGGCGTTTAACAAGGGCGCGCAGCTTGGATAACTGCTTTAGATCACCTTTCCAGTGGGACAGATTAGTTTTTATCGGTACGCTGGATCCGTTCAGGATAAAATCTAACCCCTGGATAAGAAAATAAAGCTTTTCTGCAGGCCACTTAATGGCATGGAACGGCCGCAAGAGCTTTAACGGATTAAAAAAGCCGGACACATTAAACAAGTGTTCTCTGACAACCGCCACGGCCTTTCTTGACTCTTTGCTTATTTTTTCGTCCTTTGCCAGGCCAGCCAGCCACATATAAATATAGAAAGGCAGTAATGCTGAATTTCCGACAAAAGCCGCAAGATCAAAAAACAGGCTTCTATCTTTTTTCTCATTGTTTTTAACTTGCTTTGTGGGTGAGGAGACTGATCGGCGCCTGTTATCCTGCTTGCGGCCCTGTATTCGATCATTCGCCCGGTTTAAGGGCTTAACAGACAAAGAAGAGTTATCGAGGCTACGACGCTCAAGAAGCATCTCGATCAACTCATCGCTCTTATGAATATCTATGATATAAGACCAAAGGCAATATACGATGAAGATCGACGACCAAACAAAAGAAACAATATCGCCTATTGTCGTATTAAAGATAGCACTGATGACAGAACCGACAAGCAAACCAACAATGCCGCCTGCAACAAGACACGATACAAGCGGAACATTTTTGTCCAGCCAATACACCACAACCCACAGGGCAAACTGCGCCTTGGAAAATAAAGAACCTTTTGCCTCGAACCTTGCCTTATTGTCCTCTTTCTTAACCGGCGAGGAAGTAATATTATCACTGCTGTGCGGCGCGGATAAAGATGAAAGCTCTGCGTCGCGGCTGTAGGGAATATGCGCCCAGAAACCAAAAGGATAATTCAGCGCGCGATACCACGCAGTGTAGCTTGCAAAAAGCTCAAGATACGCCTGGCGCGCTTCGGTATTAAATACAGGGAGTTTCACCAAATAAGTATTAACATCTTCGCCCTGCGAAAGCATAATAAAAGGAATAAGGATATGGTCTTCAAGCGAAAGCGAAGCAAGCTTTCTATCTTCTTTTGCTATAGCGTAGATCCCGGCCATAAATGAAAGGAATTCTTCATAAACGTCAGGCCGCTCAAAACTGAACACCGTCATGCCGGAATACGCCAGCATTTGCCTCTTGGCCTGGTTGGCCAGATCGTAGGCTTCCCGGAAATGAGAACGCGCCAGGATGTTACCCACACGCTCAACACTGAATTCTTTAAAAAATTTATGCAAGCGGTTGGCATCATCCGCAACAAGAAGGTCAAGCTTTCCAGCCACCATCTCAAGATAGCTCTGCCAGGAACCGACAAGCGTAATGTCTCCGCAACGGCCCAGCGGACCACGATATATCTTTGATGTATCCAAAAGCACAATACCGCCCGTATTTTCATCTTTAAGCTTGGCGGTCATACGGTAACCATTTAACAACGCGGCCTGTAACGCCAGCCTCCTGTTTTGCGCAGCCTGTAACGCATCTCCTTTTGTCTGAATTTCCTGGCCCTGGCTGTTGAATAAAACTATTGCTCTTAGCCCTTTTGCGTTATTTTTCTCATTAATAGAATCAAACACTTTAAGGAATGCTCGTCCACTGGCTCCGGCCTCATAAGGCACTTCCAATACCTCGACATCGCGGCGCAGGAAATTCCCTTTTTCCAATATCTTCTGCGAAGATACTTCATCGTTGCTTTTCAAAATAAAGATCATATCTGCAGAGGGATGGGCACTTTCTCGCTCATTTTTTAAAGCTGCCAATGATCCTTTGTAATGCTTTTCCAAAAATACGGCTTTGTTCTTAGAAAATCCTTTCAGGTGTGATTCCAATATATAAAGCTCCTCTTTTTTTGCTTTGTTGTACCGGTTAGTCCGGCCAAGCAAAATAGAGCCCCAGGAAAGGGCTATTGCCAACCCGACGCCAGTGGCTATGGTTGTCAGGATCGTATTTAAGTCAAGCGACAAAGAAATCCCTACAAAAAAGAAGAAGAACGGAGAAACGGCTATGACAAGAGGCAGGAAGCGAGCTAAGATCTTACGCATTCGCCATGACCCCTCAATACCCAGCTCTACGCCGCGTTCGCCCTGTTTTAAAGATAAGGCGTACCGGTCAAAATCCTGGCGAAGTTCCTGGGGTTTGGCATAAAGATCCGGCTCCACGCGCTGCGATAAAGCAAGCGCCCTGTCAAGGTGTATAGAAATATTCCTTTCTGACCTGGCCAATTCAACGCCAATGCCCCAGATGTTTCGCAAGAAGCGCAACAATGGCCAACGCTCGGCCCAATGGGTATGCGGAAGCCCGTATCCTGACAACAACTCCAGATTATTTACAAAATTCAACACCTCGAGACATTCCAAAACGTAGGCGCTCATCTCTGTTAGAACAGCGGCCCTTCCGTAAAGATATGACAACTGGCCTTTGTTACTAGCCTCATCTTCACTAGCCTGCTTTAACAGCCCCCGAGAAGTCTCAAATGAAGATTCGATAAATCCCTGATAGATCTCCGCCATACTTTTTAAATTCGATTTAATATTTGCTACGCTTAAAACTGCCCTTGGGTCGTTAATGATCTTTCGGCCGTATTCTAAGATCTTCGTCATCTGCTCATCCGAGAGCCCCTGCCCTGTCTTAAGGATCTTGTGCCAACTGACCAGACAATCTTGCGGCGAAATAAATAAAGATCCACTGACCGGCACTTTGGGGATATTGCTTATCGGAGAAGAAGAACGACCGGATATATTCCTGCCGGCCTGCGGCAGGCTGCCCACCCTTGCCTCTTCTTGTTCTACGAACTCAAGGAGAGCTGCCCATGATTTGATATTCCTTGTTTTTTCACGAGGCGGAATCTGCCTCTTGGTATTTTGAAGTTGATTTCTGTACTCTATCAAAGCTTGAGGATTATAAAAATTATTGGCGCTGTAAGCCCTTGTAATTTTCTCACGCAGCGCATCCCACGCATTCCACTCTTCGATTGTCTTTAGAGTAATTTCATCTCCTTGCGCCATAGCCTTCTCAGCTAAAACAGCTACCTTCTTTCTATCAATAGCCATGTCTGCCACCGAAACATGCCAGCCGACAAACAGCCTGTTGATTTCATCGATGTTGTAGCAGCCCGGCGCCAGGTATTTTTTGCGCTTGGCCACGGCAATCAATTCATCGATCGAGCTTTTATTTAAGTTAAGAATTCTTCTAATGGCCCACAAGTGGCTACGGACATCTCCGGCGGTTATTTTTAATTCTCGCACGATATCCGTTTTATTTTTTTTCTGTGCCACAGAAATCAGAACAGCCGTACGCCTGTCCCCCAGAGATTTCTGGTTAACTGCCACCTGAAGACGGGTTAAATCTGCCTTGTTTTTATCAGATGGGATTTCGACTAACGCGGCCTTGGCATACCTTAAAGTATTGGTATTAGGGAAACGCCGATTGCGGGCGTTAAGAAAAATTCCTGATCTCGGAACAAGCTGTATTTCGTATATCTTTTTAACTGTCTCGCTTTTTTTATGTAACATATCCGGGACGATATTGCCCTGTTTATCGAAAACATCATTACGGAAGACAACGCGGGCTGTTTTTGAAAAATCCAATCCCTGCAGGATACAATCATGCACTGCCTTTTGAACCCGGGTCAGGGCTTTAACCACAGGCCGGACGCGGATACCGGAAGGAAAAATTCTTCGCCCAGGAATCGCCCGCGCATATTTCGGCTTTAACTGCTTTTCTAAAGATGCCGCGTCTTTCGGAATGGCAAAATAACCTATCTGCGTAAGGATACGCGCGATGCGCACAAGCCGCATGTAGTAAGGGACAGAGCTGGTTCCGTCATTCGCCATTTTCTCCGAGTCAAAATTCTCAAGTTTGTCCTCAATCGCCAGAATAGCCCGCCTGAAAAGCGCGCGATTGATAGCATTAGGCTGCAGCCTGCGCTTAATAGCCATTTCATTAAGGCTCATGGCCGAAACAATGGATCGGATAACATACGTTTCCAGGCTCGTAAAATACGGGACCTCGCCTACGGTAAGACCGCGCCTTAGAGCCAGGACCCGGAATCTCTTTCGTTTTTCTGCAGCATGCGTATACTTGCCCGCCCTGGCCGCCTGGCCTATGCGGAACCGATAAGCCTGATATCTCATTCCTGGAATGTTTAACACCTCAAGAATCTCTTTTTCGGTTTTGCCATTCGCCAACATAACCAATACCCGATTCTCTTCTTCAAGATTCTGCATCGGCGAAGAAGAGTGGACGGCTTCATCTGGAATCAACTGCCATAAAGCCTCTACCCAGTCATGCCAGTTGCCAACAACCGGATAGCCCAACTGACGGCTCACAAGGCTAGCCTGGAAATAACCTCTGGCTATTTTAGGCATCTGGTTTACGGAAACAATCATCGCGACACCTGGCAAGGCGTCATAACCAATGACTTCTTTGGCTGCCGCAGCCTCGCCCCAATAAGAAACATAGATCTCATACAATCTTAAGTTCCACTTGCCAAAATAATAAGATGTGTCGGCTGCCTCCTTAAAAACACGCCTTGCATCTCTTAAAGAGTTATAGGCAGACATCACAAAATCAGTCACAAAAGAGAATAGATCATCCTTGTCCTCTTTAGACCACGCGTCCATCCCGCCTTTTTCGCGAAAATAGGTTTTCCCCAGCCACTCTGCCATCCCCATGTAAAAATCAGCCAAAAAGATAGCTGTTTTATGTCGCTTTTCTTTCCACTGATCGGATAATGACATGCCATGATATTCAAACATAACTTCTTTTACAAATTCTAACACTTTATCAATAGGGTCAAGTTCACTGGAGATCATTCTCTGCGAGGATGCCAAGAGAACTTTCAGATCACGCTTATTAAATGCTGTCTGTATAAGGATAAGGAAACCCGGTTTGGCAAGTTCCTGCCATTTGTTTTTCATACCATATTCAACCAATTCCTCGCCTATTTTTAAAGCCTCATCGAAACGGCCGAGAATATTATAAATATTCCCAAGGAATACATGCGTATCCACCAAAACAGCCTTCAAAACATCCCGATACATAATTGTAAATCTGGAGAAATCTACCGCGTCTTTTAAGGCCGCGGCCTTAAGATAATACAGCTCTGCTGCCTTGCGATAGTTTTGGCGATCACACTCCCATAGGCTCTTCTGCGACAACTCCCAGGTGACATAACCGAGTAATCTATAAATCCTCATCAGAAGATCCGACTCCATCCCCTCTTCGGAAGATAAAAGCAGTCGCAGGGCCTCATCAGCCGCGTTAAGATTCCCCTCTTCCGCCAGGTTTTCTATAATCAGGATATCGCTATCGATCTCATCGCTGCTGCGCACCGGCGAGGAGGTTTTCAGGCCGTAGCGCGCAATCAATGACTCTCTTTTGCTAAGCTGCTCTTGCAGGTATTCACGCACAACCCACGGTGTCACACCATCTTCAAAGATATCCACTTTTCTATCTCGGTGACCCAATGTCCTGATTCTAGCCTTCGTTTCTACCATTTGTACCTTAGAGTCTCTTTCTAATAGTTGTTTGATACCGAATGCCCTTAACTCATGGCCGAGACCCAAATAGCGGCCCCCTTGATAAGACTCGACCCTGTTCCACGGAGCTACCTCCAGGACTGCATATGCAAAATCATCTTCTCCGGGCATGGAAATATTCAAATCAATCCAGCCTTCCACTATTAATCCTGACTGTGAAAAGACAAGGTACAATTCGCCGGGCTCAGCGGCGTATCCTTCTAAAAATGCGCGATGCTCCTTAATGAGATTGCGGTGGACAGCTTTCCATTGGCCTGACCAAGTGAACCACGCGTCAAGACTTTTTGCTGCTTTAATTTTCATTACTTCAGACAAAGATGCTGCCCTGACGATCGGCAGCCGCACCATAGTCTTATTCGCCGGCGCATTAAGCAGAACTACAGCGTAAGCATTCTTGAGCGGCGAGGAAGAAGTCCCAAGAGCGGCTTTCGTGAATAAATCCCTATCAAAACCCTTTCTGCTTTCGTAAGTTTTAGCCAGGGCTTGTTCTAAATTAAAATTCTCATTCTTGTTTACAGAGGCGTAAATAAGAGAGGCGTAAAAATCAACTGCGTCAAACGTAGGTTTATGTCTTTTGGGTGAGATGAAAACGGCCTGATAATATTTGAGCCGCCAATACTGAACTGTCAGCGCATCAAGCGGCGAGCCGCGCGTATGATTTTTGCTCTCCAAGCGTTGTTGGAATAATTTCTTGAAAGTATCGTCTAACGAAGCCTGATCCTGCATATTATCGTTAGTATGCAAATTAATGAATCCCGCAAGGAAATTGTAAATTGCCTTTGATTCTTTGAGCTTACGGCTGATATCGTGATAAACAATGTTTAGTTTCTCTTCGGCCTTTTTCTGTCCAGGTTCATCCGTTTCTTCTACTGCAAGAAGCTTGCTCAAATAACCCAGCGGCTTCTGCAAAGCCCTGAATTCCGGCTCGCGCAAATACGGATGCGCCTGTTTGCCTATTTTTTTGTTTCCCAGCCAGCCCAATATCTTGCCCCGCGCCTGCGCATAACGGCCCTCATAAAAATCTTTAACAATAGAACCTATCCATTTTTCTACGATTTTATCCCTCGCAACCTGTTCTCTTTTTACCGCGCCGCCCCAGACATTTTCAATACCCCTTGCAAAACCTGCGATACGTTCTTTTTCTGCCTGGATGCCGGCAAGATGCATCTTTTCAATGTAGCTGTAAATTACATCAAAAACCTGCCGCCTTGCCATCCAGAGCGCGTCAAAATAATATTCTTTTGCCCCCATCTCCCAAGTAACGACCCACTTTTTCTTTCCCTCATCAAACCGCACCTTAGACACCGGCGAAGAGGCAGTGGCTTCGCCAGTCGATAGTCGATGGTCGATGGTCGATGGTAAAACCGGTTTATGGTCTAGACTATTGACTATAGACCATGCCTGCCTGCCGGCAAGGCAGGGATTATCTGTTTTTCTCACCGGCGAAGAGACGGGCTTGACATTCATATCTAACGATGATATAGTTGCATCGAGAGGAAAAAAATAATGAAAAACAATATCGTCCAAGCTAAAAAGAGTTTGAAACGACTTAGAGAAATTATTGCCAAGAATCCTCCGGCCATTTTTAAGATGTCCAGGGAAGAAGCGATAAAAGCCCTGCGCAAAACCAGAGAAGCTATCTGGGAGGAAAAATTTGCTCTTCGTCATTGATTCAAACGAATATATTTTTGCCTTTGGCCCTTCCAACGACTCGTCCGCAAAAACACTCTTTGACCGCCTGCTTAATAAATCAAATATCCATAATCTGCGCATACCGCGGACAATCTTTGAAGAAGTAAAACGCAACTTATCATTAGAATCTTTCCAAGAATTCAATCGGTTTATCCGCAAGCTGACTGTCGTAGACGAGGATATCGTTGTCCCTTTTGAGATAGGCTTAAAATATGAACTTATGCGCCTAAAACCAGCGGATGCTTTTATCGCCTCATATACCGAATGGACAAATGCGGATATACTCGTCACTGAAAACCGCCATTTTTTGACCAAAACAGATAACCTGCCGTTTAAAATCCTTACCGCTGGGGCATGTTTAAGAATATTGAATAAATAATAAACCGATTGTCGTCCCGCCTCCGAGGAAGCTATATAGCTCTTAGCTCTTGGCTCTTGGCTCATAGTTTTAAGTTCCTTACCATGAGCTATGAGCTTTGAGGTACGAGCTAAATCCACCGGCGAGGAGGCGGATTGTAGCCGCTGATTGCTAACCCTATTTCCCGATTGGCATGGAAACAGTTTCCCGATTGGGATGGAAACAGTTTCCTCTTTAGTGCCGAAGGCCAACACCGGCGAAGACGATTTATTGTTTGATCGGCCGCTGCCGCGGTTTTTCTCATTTTTCGAGTTGTCCTTATTCGAAGAATCATTTCTTCCGGCATCCCGCCGTTTCATAATAAACACAGGCCAGGGAGCCACAGCGGATAATACAACCAGCCACCTGAAATATCTCGGCTCTTTAAATAAAAGGGCTGATTTTATGCGCCAGTCCAGGCCTAAATGTAACTGAATAAAAACAGCGCGTAGAATTCTTCCATCTTTTATGATGCCCACTCGTTCGAGCTCATCAGTATGAAATCTTTTTGTTACTATTAAATTCTTGATTATCCACGCTCCGCCATCATATTCGATGCTTAATTTATCCACTATTTTACGGATCTCATCCTTTATGCGCCTTCCTAACGCCGCTTTAATGTAAAGGTATGCCAGCATATTAATGAATAATTGCAATACTAAAGTATGGCCTTGCATATAAGCAAGCGCCAGAGCTGTCAGGACAATAGGCGAGATCAAAAAGAACGTAAGCCCGTAACTAAAAATTTCAACGGGTAAAACCGTCTTGATAGTTTGCCCATACCGCTCGATACGGATCGTGGTAGGAGATATTTTGCTCAATAAGCTGCGCGGCATAACTAATTTGTTCGCGCGCAATATTACATCTTCTTCATTTTTCGCTTTCTTTCCAATTATCGGAGAGGAGGCATTGTCTTTGCCTTGTTTTTCTTCCTGCCTGCCGCCTGAAACAAGAAAATCCTGTAAAAATCTCTTATTTTTTACAGCCAGGATTACGTATTGTTTTATCTCCTTCGGGATCTTATCCACGAAGCTTGGCCTTTCCTTGACAGCCTCAACAAAAGATCCCACGATCTTAGGCAGATAACGAACGAAACTCGCGGTAGAGCGGGAATAATAATAGAGGCTAACCGCTAAATAATAGTGGGCTTGGGCCGAGTTCCCGGCGTTACCCCCTTCTACTTTGAATTTTTCAAGGGCGGCGCGGAACTCCGGAGCGGCTTGCTCATATTTGCCTTCCGTAAATAAGGCGCGGCCAAGATAAAAGTGAGAGATCGCCGTACCCCGTGTCAACCGGACAGCCGTTCTGAATTCTTTAACGGCAATGTCACAGGCATCCATGCGGCAATAGGCCCTGCCCATATTTCCGGACAGCCGGGCTTCGTCTTTATATCCGAGCTGGCGTGCTTTCAACAAATTTTGCAGCGCTTCCTTATCCCTGCCCAATTCCATGTATGCGTTGCCAAGATTAAAATAATCCCTGGCCCTCTTAGGCCGGACAGAACTAACATATTCCTCATATGCTTGGCGCGCTTTCTTAAATTTATGGGGTACTTCATATGTTTGGGCCAGGCCGCCATAGGCGCGGGAGATGCCTGGATTGGCCCAAATCGCTAATCTGTAATAAAAAATAGCTTTTTTATAATGGCCAAAGGCAAAATTGACATCAGCCCGCCTGGAATAAAGAAAAGACCCATGCCGGCTAATGCCCGATAAAGATACCAGGAATCTACGCGCGCCCACCGGTGAAGAACTTCCCTTGACAGCACGGAAGACAACGGCTTTTTCCAACCCGGCATGGATCTTAGACATCTTAAAGCGAAGGCCTAACGCATCATCTGAAAGATTACGGATTCCTCCGAAGGCGATAAAAAGCGCATCTTTCTTTAATTCCTCCGCTGCTTTACGCATTAGCGTTTGTTGAGTCTTATAGCTGCCGCCGTACATCTGGTAGAAAACAACATCATATTTTGAAAGATCTTCTTTTAAGAAATCCCCTCGCTTTAGAACCAACCGGCTTATGTCTATGCCGTTTTCCTCAAGGCGCCTTAAAACTCTGTTACTAGCCAAGAAAAGCTTCGCATTATATTCAATGGACACGGCCGTAGCGCCGAATAGTGCGGCAGTAAAAACAACATGGCCCACCCCGCCGCCTAAATCCAATATGCGTGTTTTTTTAGAGATGCCCACGGCTTCGCAGATAGCTGCGATACTATCAATATCCGCTCTCATAAAAATGCCTTTGCCATTCTTGAAAAGAGTTAAATCTCTATATGTAAGCTTAGGGCCTGCCTCTTCATCAAGCGCCATCTTTAAAATATCGAGATTGGCATCAAACGCACGGCCTAAAACAGGACTTGATGTGCTGACACATTTCAGGTCTGTCCTGTTTTGTGTCAGTCGCTTAACCGGCGAGAAACATGTCTCGCTCATCAAGGACGTCAGCATACCCGATAATGAATCGAGATTATCAACGTAGTCCGCCTTGTCTTTAAACATATAAAGCGGGCCTTCTTCTTCCAGCTTCTCCAGAGCCATCTCAATAAATGCCTTTGCCCCCATCAATAGTTCCTGACGTTCATAAAGCACCGCGCCCTCGTAATCACCGGCATCTGCTGTAACATGTGTATCCTGTCCTGCTGCATCTGCTTGCTCCAACTGTCCGAGGCCCAGCTCCCTTAACTTATCAAAGATCGCTCTGCGGACCTTATCATCGCCAATGCGGACTATGTCAAGCCATAGACGCCCTAAATAATAGTAAGGCTCGGACAGGTGCGCATTGTGGCGCAGGACGTAAGTCAGGTGCTTATAAGCCTCGGGCCATAGATCAGGGCGCCCCGGCTTCAAGAAATGATCGCCTAAGAAAATACGGATCCACTGTGCCTCATCTGCTGCCAGGCCATCCAGATAATCATCCGTTAGGTATTTTTTAAGGAAATCTTCTTCAACAATAGCATCAATAGCATCCTCAATGAAACCACGTTCTCTTAGGCGGCTGGTAAAACCTTGCAATGTTTCTATAAATAGCGCCATGTCCTTCTTTGAAGCCGCTGTTTTTAATATTCCCTCTATCGCCGTTATATTATACGTGTCATCCACCGGTGAAGACGCGCCCTCCTCTTCTTTTGATCTTTGCTTGCCTGCGCCAGGCCGATACACCAGCGCAAGTTTGATAGTACGGTCGGCTTCGACGTATTCTTTTTGGACCTCTGCATGTTCAGCGCAAAGAGAAGCGAAAATTAATCTGACAGCCACATCTGTTGTATCGCTAAAGTTAATTCCCTTCTTTGCCAAAAGAGTTCTTGCGGCGGCAAGCGTCAACGGCCGCGCCTCTGCTTCCGCCATTAATGACCTTGCCTTAAGTTCATCTAAAATGATCAGTTTCGCTTTGTCCCTCTGCGTTTTTGGAGACTCCAGGCGTTCTCCGGTGGTAATATATCCCACCTTCCCTCTTCCTCCTTCCCCGCGCACATATGTTATATCCGGATTATTGTCCTCTAAATATTTGAAATCTGTTGTGATAGTGCTTACTGTTGCATTGTGTTGCTTAACCGCCTCTGGAGTCGTAAGAGGGCCTTTCTCCCTGACTGTTTCAAGTAATTTTCGCCTACGCTCTTGAACATTTCCTAAAAATCTACCGGGCCTCCTTCCGCCCTTACTACCTTTAACTTTGTTCTTAGGCGTGGATACTTCACCCATTACTTCTTTCCGTTCCCAAACAACGATATCCTTAAAATCGACTGTCATTTTGCCGCTATAAGCCCTTTTATCTCGATCCTTCTCTGCATTAAGCCCTTCCTTGATGCCGGCGTCTTTTTTAAGAAAAAATCCGGGATGGTTTCTTGTAAATAGTTTTGTGATCAACTCTTCATTTGTATTCACAAATTCACCCAGGAAATTAATATCAGAGTAGAAATGGTACGGACTGTACCTTGATACAATACTGATTTCTTCCGCGCTCAATCCTTCCTCCAAAAGATAATTTAATGCGGCCATTGCCTGCTTACTGCCGCTTTGATCTCCCATGAGAATGTAGCGCTTAAGCAATAATGTCGCGTTCTGCCTATCCTTATAAGGCTTAAATTCCTCAAGCAGATTTTCACTCTCTAAGGTAATTTTGCGTATTTCTCTCAACCTGGCCTTGTCATCGCTATGATAATACTTATAGAAAAGCTCTCCGGATTTTCGTACCGGTGAGGACGATGACTGACTCAATATCTCTTTGGCCAAGGCAACGACCTTATTGAAGTCTTTGTAAATGACATGGTCAGCGACTTTCTTTAATCTCTCCAATACGCCTTTGCTCCAAGGGAGATCAGGCATAAAAATATCCGCGCGGGTTGTGGCCAAAATAATTTTTTGTAATGGTTTTTTGGCTTTTATAGCGCGAGCCAGCTCTTCGCCGTCCATATACGGCATCTTAAAATCAGCGATGACCAGCTCATAGGAGTCTTTCATAAATAATTCCCAGGCCTGGCGCCCGTCTTGTGCTGAAATGACCATAGCTCCTGGAATATTTTTTGGTAGGAGATCTTCCATCAAAAATCTCACAAGATTGCTGTCATCCGCTACCAAGATTTTGAAAGACTGGGTCACCGGCGAGCTTGAATCCCCCTTATTTTCCCCTATACGCGAAGAAAACAATTTCTTTTTAGTCCCTGACGAATATCCGTAAATTAAGGCCAGTAGAATAACGGCATACATTCCGTCAATAAGTTCGGGGATAGGGAACGGCCCATTAGAGTTGCCTAGATCAGACACACCCGGCAGATCAAGAGAAGAATACCTTTCCATATCCAGGTTCATTTCCTCGGCAGAACGCGCGGCTATCTTTTTGTAGTCTATGCGGCTAAGTATATCTTCGGAGGGGGCGCCGGTATAAGCCTTAAAGTATTCTCTAAAAATACTCCTTAGAATATGTTCAAACATCTCCGGTTTTATCTCTTTTTCCCGAATGCGGTAATGGGCGCCGGCAATAAGGCAGAAACCGAATAACTGCCTGGCCATATTCTCAAAAACAACTTCTAAGGTTAAGTTTTTGCTGTATTCCAAATGGCCGATGTCGGCAAGATAGCCCAATCTAGGGTTGCAGTATCTTACTGTATCACGCCATTCGTCTACCATTCCGACAGGAGCATTCATTCCGCGGGGCGAAGGAATAAAATTTAAAAAGCTGAAGGCGCTTTTATCGTCTCGGGCATCCTGCTGGGCATAATTATGGAAGAGAGTGACGATATCCGTATAATACAGGCCCCTGCCTGCCAACTTGGCAATATCCCTGACATGACTTAATAAAGCAGGCAGAAAACCCTTTTCTTCTACCTGCCAGAGATAAGTAAAATAGCACCTGCTTTTCTTTTGTTCCTCTGCGCTGTAGGCAATGCAATAAGTCAGGTCAGGCTCTCCTATTGTAATCTGTTTTAGGTATTTTTCGGGTATTGCCTTAATATTGAAGCTTGAGCAGCCGCTAATAATTATTGGTTTGGCAAAGGCGTTTTCAAGCTTAATGCCTTTTAGCTTATTATTCCGAAGAAGGTTTATTTCTCTGGTTAATTCTTGCTTATCTCTTTCAGAGCCCTTGCGCAGAAACTTAATCCCTAAGATCTTATTGCTTCCTTTTACCTTAAACCTTAGTGTTCTGTCCCCAATGCCTCTTATAGTTTTAACCTCTACCTCCGGATAATCCCTTCTGTCTGTGGGCAATATCTTAAGGCTTGACTCTTTAATGCCGATACTTGCCAAAAATCCACTCCAACTAACATCTAATGTCTTAAGCTCTCTGATTTCGGGCATCTCCGGGCCTGGTTTTAAGGCAATCCACTCCTTAAGCGCGGTAAGCATCTGCCTGGCAATTTGGTTATAATTTACCAAAACTTCGGAAACGCCGCCATTGTCAAAACGCGCTGTTACCTTTGAGATAAATATCTCCGGTAGGTATTTAATCTCCTGCAGGATTGAACTATCTAAAGGCTGTCTTAACAAAGAGCCAAATATTTCATTTAAGGCATTGCCCGCTGCCAGGCGGACATCGCTATCTCCGTCATTGCGGGCCATGCTTTGCAGGGTATTAATGATGGATTTAAGGTAAGGCTTAACTTCTGGTTCTTTGGCTAAGCCGGCCAAGGCATTGACCGCTGCCAGGCGGACATCGCTATCTCCGTTATTGCGGGCAATGCTTTGCAGGGTTTCTATGCTCATTAGGTTTTGACGCACTGCCTCAATATAGTATTGGGTTAAGGCGCAGATATCCTCATCATTCTCCAGATGATCGGTTAAATATTTAATTTTCTCTAAAATATCTGTAGCTGGCCGCAGGCCTCGCCGCTCTTCGGCGGGCGTAGCCTCGCCAATCTTTGTGGCGGGCGCAGCCTCGCCAATCTTTGCGGCGGGCGCAGCCTCGCCAATCTTTGTGGCGGGCGAGCTGACGTTATGTCTCACTTCTCCTTTAACAGGACTGCTTGTACCGGAGTTAGTCGAGTCGTTTATTTTTAATTCGTCTTCCCGAATAACACGGTTGCGGCCTGTATTTTTAGCCTGGTAGAGGGCACTATCGGCTCTCTTCACAAGGCTCTTTGTCTCTTGGTTCCAATCCGGCTCTGTCGCCAACACAGTGCCATCCAAGCTTGCCACCCCGATACTTATTGTCAGCCGCGTTGTCCTGTGGTCAACCGGGAATATTTTTTCTTCTACAGCTTTTCTTATTTTTTCAGCCACGGCTGCGGCGTTTTCAAGTATTGTGGCAGGAAGCAGAACAGCGAATTCTTCCCCGCCGTAGCGGAATTCCAAGTCTGTCTCTCTAAGCTCTGTCTTCAGAACATTAAGCAGTTCCCTAAGGACAATATCACCCGCCTGATGACCGAAGGCATCGTTTACTTTCTTAAAAAGATCCGCATCCACGATAAAGAGAGAAAGCGCATGTTTTTCACGCTGGCTGCGTTTTACCTCTTGAAGCAACAAAATATCAAAGTGTCTCCAATTGAAGGCGCCGGTGAGGCCGTCACGGATAGACTGCTTCTTTGGATCAGCAAAAACAGCACCGATAAATTTCTGTTCTAATTCACGGCTTCTGTTATAATCCAACCCTTTTAATTGAGCCAGGATGTTCAAGAAACCAGAGGCAAGCAGGACGGTATTTTCCAGGAGAGTTTGTCTCACGTAGAGAATATCTTCACAGAAAACAAATTCAAAGGAGTCAAACGGACCCGCGCGGATAATCCGGTCTTTATGCAAAAGCCGGGCGAGTGCCTGTCGCCACTCACGTCCTTTCTCTTTCCCAAACTCCTGCCGTATAAATTCTTCCAAATGATCTTTGGCATCCCGATAAGCCGGCATCTCCCTAAATTTGTATTCCTTAAATCCAGCATTCTTAACTTCAGCCAATTCTTGGGCTGTCAACGGCTGTTGGCTACGCGGCCGCACAGGAATGATCGGCGATGAAGAAGTTTTAGACAAAAGCTCCTCAATATCTAACCCTGTTATCCTGCGGGCTATTTGCCTAATAGGGGCGGCTTTCTGAACCAACGATCTTGCGCTATCCGCAAAGTCTATCCCCCGTAACATCGCGGCCTTGTACAACAATAGCGATGTTTGAAATGCGACGATCTCTTCCACATCCTGCTGTGTTAAGATCTGCACACCGCTTACTTTGAGTAAATCGGCATATCGACTATAAAGATTTCGCACGGGATCTGTTTCGCTCTGCAAAGGGCCTTCATAAGCCCACTTGGCCAAACGGTAAATCAATAGGATCTGTAGCGCCTTCTCTATATCGTGAAGCATTTTCTTGGCACGACTAACATTCCATCGGTAAACTGCATCCTGCACCGCCCTCAAGGGCAAGCGCAGCCAGAGATTACCGCCTATTCCATCATGTCTTGCATATTTTCTCAAAACATGCTGGATCTCCCTCAAACGACGCGCAGCCATACGTTTATCACCGAGGACTTGATACACCATGCTCTGATAATCCATAACCCTGCGAGCATCCTCTGGCATAGCTGACACAGGCCTTGAGAACAGGACCGTACCCAAGCTCGGTAAATTATAATTCTCAATGTACTCACGGTATTGCGAAACAGTCTTTATCTGCAATGCATGATGGACTCTATCTTTCCCTATAGCGGCTCGAAGAATGCTTTGGAATTCATACAGACGCCCTATGGCCTCTTTGCCGGCACCTTCATCGATGATAGCTAAAAACTCAAGGTCGCTTTTTGGCGTTGCAGTGCCTCGGGCCACACTGCCCATAACCATTATCGTCGCATCATCAATACCCAGTTCTTCGGCCAAATAAGCCATAAGGCAACTCACCCTGCAACTAAAATCACGGGCGGCTGTGAGAATATTGCGACGGGCATCGATGTCGAACTCTTGGCCTGCGATATCCCATTCTTCGCGTAAAAGCTCTTCTTCCACCGGCGAGCTAGAGCGAATGGAATCACCCGCCCCTCTTTCCCCTATCCTAATAAAAGAATATGACTCTTCCGATCCCGCATCGGAAGTGGTTTCTGTAGCGGGCGAGCTGGATCGGCCTAAAGTTTTATCAAAGATCTTTCTTAATGTCCCGTCTTCCCAAGAAGAATGTGCATCCAAAACAGCCAAGGCGCCTAATTGTTCCCCTCTTCTCCTCGTTGTATGATCGCGCGCCGAAGCCGTCAACATCACAACAGGAGGCAAGGATACACCATCTCTACGCTGGAATGCGATACTGGACAAGAATTCCATCCCATCCATTACCGGCATATTAAAGTCCGTAATAATTAAATCGTAAGCAGTGGCTTTGATCATACCTAACGCCTCCTGCCCATGATCGGCTTCATCAACAACATATCCCCACTTCTTTAAAGTAAATGCATGCATTGAACGGTACAGCTCTTCATCATTAACCAAAAGGATTCTTGGCAATTCACCCACCGGCGAGCTGAAGCGGCAGCCATCAAAAATAGTAGCGTTCCCACTTTCATCCGTCTCCCACAAAACCTCCTTTGCGCCTTCCTTGATCAATGTATCTTTGCTCTCCAAAGCTTTGTTGACAAAAGCATGTACCAAAAGATTCCGTTTTTCTTTGATCAAATACTTCAAAATAGTTTTGACTGTTATCCGGGCCATCTCATTTTCCAAATTCAGATTATCTACCAAACCCTGTGCCGCTTCCTCTTCCCCGCTTCTATTCTCGGTAATAATATCCTTTAGGGCATTCAGTATTGAAACAACCAGGCCATTCCCCAAGCTATCGTACGATAAGACATCTGCCAATCCCTTCGCTGCTTTTGGCCTACCGTCAAGCCGAAGCTTGTCAATAATACATAAACGATCATAATCAGTAGGGGCTTCAATCAAGGCTGCTTTTAAAATAGAGGCGGGCTTAGAGAGCCATTTGTCATGTTTTGTTACTTCGCCTCTAAATCTATCCCCTCGCTGTCCTGCCTCTGTCAAAGTTCCATGGGCCACTCGGCTTTCATTTTCAGCGGAGCCGGCGCCCGGATGCGACTTCAAAGAATCATTAACAATGGCTATCTTTACTTTTCTGCTGCGCGCCAAAACTTCCTCGGCCCCTTGTCTGACAAGTGAATTTTCATCTTTTAGTTTTTCTTGAACCAACTTAAGCACTAAATCACTCTCGTAAACTCCGATCAAACTTACTAGCGCATCAATCACCACTCTTCTGGTTATTCCCTCACGATCCAGACGGTTGGCTAACTTACCAACAGCATCCTTCCAGGACAATCCTTTTTGCATTCCACCAATATCAATAAGCGCATCAGCAGCGGCCTTGACAATATCTTTTGCATAATGATCAAGCAAGATGCCCAATGCATCAATCGCCGTACCCTGGCCATAAGGATCTTCGTGACCGGCGATACGCTGAAGGCCATTAATTGCCTCCAAACCAACAGCAATACTTGAATCTTGAAAAGCAGCTTCCATCAAAATAACCGCTATCCTAATAAATCCCTCTGGGTCAAGGGTATTTAATTCCTTCACGATGTCAAGCCGCGCATCCTCATCATTGACTGTATCAAATTGCCTGAAAAGCCTCGTGATAACAACGTCAACATTGTTATCATCGTCAAAACTAAAAAATTCATAACCGGCGTCGGAAAAGAAAAAAGACCGAAATGCTTCATGCGCGTCGCTGTCTCTGGACCCCGCAGGTTTTCCAGATGCACCGTAACTAAAGCCAGAACGCCTTGAATCACCTATGCTATTGTCTTCAAACTCCTTGCCAATTCTTTCATAAGCATTGATGATTTCTTTAAACTTCTCTTCTTTTGCTTTGTTGCCGGGGTTGCGGTCAGGGTGATATTTTAAAGCAAGTTTCCAGTAAGCTCGCTTGATGACATCAAAAGAATCATCGTGGTTCACTCCTAAAATCTCCCAATCGCTTCTCTGTGATACCGGCGAGCTGGTAGATTCGACGCGCCCTTCGGGCTTGCTCACCACAAAACCAGAGACTGTCGAAGGACCGGAAAACGCTTTCTTTCTTGAACCAATAAAATTGTATTGAATCGGCGAAGAACTGAAACCTTGTGTCACGCCAAAAACCGTCTCCAATGAATCCGCCTTGACATTTCCGCTTGTGGAAACTATACTTAAAGCAAAAGGAGAAACTGTATGATGGACCATAGAATTTTGAGTACGTTGGAAAAGTTGGAAGACAGAATCGAAAAGATAAAGTGGCTTATCACTGCCGCAACTCACACCCAAAAATCCAAAGTTTCCCATATACTTGCCCTTATCAAAAGAAGTTCCGGCCTCTTGAGCAAAAAGCTTCCTAAAGGGATTTCTTTTGAGAACAAAATCCGCAAAGAGTGGCGCCAAAACTTCTTGAAACGAACTGCCTAAATCATGAAATATCTGTTTGATACTAACATCTTGATAGACCACTTTCGAGGTGACAAGGCTATAGGCGCTTTCATGGAAGAGATCGGAACCAGCAAAGATAGGGCGAGCATTTCTGTTCTCACCGAATATGAACTGTTGGCTTATCCCGGCCTTTCTCCGCAACAAGAAAAAGATATTGCCGCGTTTATCGGAATCTTTGCCAATCTCAACATCACTTCTTCCATCGTCAAAATCGCGGCTCGTTTCAGAAGAATTTACAACACTGATATCGTCGACTCTCTTATCGCTGCTACCGCCCACAAAAATAATTCCATTATTGTCACCCGCAACGTCAAGCACTTCCGCCCCATCAGAGAAATCCAGATCAAAAGTCTTTAGATACACCGGCGAGCTATTTTTGGTTGTTCCGTCAGAAGGAAGATTGCCATTACCCCAAGACTCTACTGATAGGCTAAGCACTTCTCTTACTGTCCTGTCTGCGCTTATGTGCCCGACTTCCAATGCTTTTGCAAAACCCTCCATTGTAGTAATGCCTAAAGAGCCCAGCATCGTTGCAACGCTGTCAGCCTTAGCCTTGATAGCTACTGCATCTGTCATGTTCCACCCGCGCTCTTTTTGTAGCTGATCGAAAGCAGACCTTAGCCAATAATCTATCGCGCCTTCCATAGGACTTGACGAAAGCGTTTTCTTTTGCGGCGAAATAAAATCTCTGTAGATGGGTGAAGAAGAGGTAAGCTTCTTTATCATTTCCTTTTGAGAAAATTCTTTTGACACACCGTCGCTAAAGCTGACCTTTAATATCTCCTCGATCCCCTTCACGCGTTCGCCTTCCATGCCGCGGATGACTTGATGGGCAAAAGAACTTTCCAAGATATCTTTCAGAGACTTCTCCGAACGCAGGCGCCACTCCTCAAGCGAAAGGAACTTATGGCTCGTGTACTGATTTGCCCAGTCGCGGTGGCCTCCGGGAACAGGGATCATGTCCCCGGAGAATTCCAAAATGTCGCGCAAATAGAATAAGACATTAAATCCAGCCTTAGCCAAAACAAGAAATAGCTCGATCCATTGCCTACGCATGCTCTCGTCAGGGATGAAATCGCGGATGCTGTCCTCATCATAATTGGAGAGGAAGAGCATTTTGGTCGAGCCCATCTTAACGGCCCATTCTAAAGACTTGGCTAAAAATATGGGCTTGTCCTTGCCTTCCGATTGGATGTTCTTCATGATGTCTTCGAAATAGGACTTAAAAGGAAAATAGGCGGCCCCGGCCTTATGCTCCCCTGCAGCCTTCAGGAGTTCCTTAAGATCGTGGTTCCACATCCTGAACATATCCCGGAAGTAAGATTCATAGACCTCGAGAAGGAAATATAATTGCTTCTCCTTTGCTCCTAAGGCATATCGGATAGCATCAAAGAATACTCTTTTTATCAACGAATGATCGCCGTCTTTCTGGATCTCGAAGGCTAGGTCCACGCGGAAACCGTCCACATCGTATTGGTCGATAAAATATTTGAGGTAGTTAGAATAGTAACTCTCCCAGTAATAATCCCCTTGAGGCGTCTTTGCGCCCAGGTCAGGGAAGAGCTGGTCTGACGACATCCTTCGGGTATAAACAAGGACTCTTCTCTTGTCTTTTAGATGCAGAAGCACGCCCGCGTAATGCTCTTCTTTCAAGATCTCCTCATCGGTCTTATCGTTATTTAGTAACTTATGAGGGAAGTAGCGGTAATTCTCATCTGTCAGGACCTCCGGGGAAACCCATGGGACAAAATCCACAATCACCTTCATACCGCTAGCATGCGCCTGACGGATATTTTCTTTTATGGCCGCCTCATCCGCATAGGAAGAAATGAAGACCTTCATATTCTCCTGCGTAATAACTTCCGGCAGGCTGGCTTTCGGAGAGAATGGATTGCCCCATCGCTCGGAGTGATAGATCATCCGTCCGTTGTATGGGTAGACAGTGTGCTTTGTAGGATAACCAAAAACCATGGAGATATCGTTATCTCCTATTGCAAAAGTCAATAATATGCGATACTCCTCGACCAGCTTGGCTTGGAGTATCCTGAAATCTTTTCCGATGTTGAAATATTTTCTTAGCGACTCAAGGTTAGCGGATATATCGCTTTTGGAACTGCGCTCATTATTGAATATTTCGTAATTAAGGCCATGAATATATCGTGAAAGGTCAGAGCTCTCCAATATCCCAAACAGATACAAGGTCTTATCGATATCCCAGCCTTTAAATGTCTCCATGAGCTCGCCCAGGTTCCTTGAAAAAGTGTTTTTGTCGAGCTCGACCTGGCCTCTTGCCTCATCGAATCCCGGGCTTGCGAGATCTAGAACAGGCAGGATCAACGTCAGGCCCATATGGTCGCGGCCTGACACCTCAACCGGCGAGCTGGAACGGCTATTAACACCTTGACTTTCGACAGAATATATAGTATTTTTATTATCGGAGGATACAAATATGTTAAAACGTTTTAAAGTAATTATCGAACCTGAAGCCGAAGGCGGATATTCTGTCCATGTCCCAGCCCTCCCGGGTTGCACTTCCCAAGGCGAAACAATTAAAGAAGCCCTTGCCAACATCAAAGAGGCGATGGAATTATACTTATGGAGCCTCAAGGATGACAAGTTGCCCATTCCAGACCACGATGTGAACGTGACATTAAAAGAGGTGGAAGTTTCAGTATGACCAAACTTCCGCATGCGACCGGCAAAGAAATTATCCGTGCCCTCGAAAAGCACGGATTTTTTGTTAAACGCCAAAGCGGCTCCCATGTCATTATGAAGCATAAAACCGACCCCATACTGCGCTGTATTGTTCCTGTCCACGGCTCCAAAACTATCAAGCCAGGCACCTTGTCTTCCATCCTCAAAGGCGCCAATCTCTCCATTGAAGAATTTGTTAAATCCTTGTAATCGGATCTTTGTTTCCACCGGAGAGCTGGTGGATTCGACGCGCTCCGCTTGCTCACCGCCTGTCCGGAGCGCAATCGAAGGACTAAAACTGACGGACGTTTTGGCTGTTTTGGCTTGACTTCCTATTGTCAATATGTTATTTTTGGTTTGGAAGGAGAAAAATGACATGAAATCAAGTAACCGTAAGAATGAATTTCTGGTCCTTATCGAAGAGGATGAAGATGGAATACTGGTTGGATCTGTACCTGCTCTAAAAGGATGCCACAGCCAGGCCAAAACCCTGCCTATCTTAATAAAGCGCATTAAAGAAGCTATCCTGTTATGCCTCGAGATCCAGAAAGAACCCTTTAAGCCTCTCAAATTCGTAGGCCTCCAAGAAGTAGGCGTATGAGCCGCCTCATTCCACTTAAAGCCTCTGAAGTCCTGCGCATCCTTTCGCGCCTGGGTTTTGAGCGCATTCGCCAAAAAGGCAGCCACATCTTCCTGCGGCACCCCGATGGCAGAAGCACCGTTGTCCCCATGCATAAAGGAGAGGACATCGGACGCGGCCTCATCCGCAAAATCCTCTCTGACATTGAAATAATCTGGGAAGATTTCGAAAAATACCGCTGACCGCACCGGCGAGCTGGAGCTAAGGAATTCTTTTTGCTTATCTAGGAAAAGTGGCTTGAGGTTGCTAAAAATTCTGTGTAGGTGGAGATGCTCTTCTTTTAAGTTGGTTCCGCTCAAAATATCCAAGAAATCCGGCCGCAGCATATACTGCCAAACCGCCGAGTGATACTTGGGCGGCGTCACAAAGGCCTCATTGATAAACTCAAGCCATGAAGTAAATCTAAAGCCTGTAACCTCATCCGTCTCAATGCCCATCTTCAATAGCTCTTCTTCACCTTCACGCACAACGTATAAATAAAGGTAAGAGATCTCGCGGTTTAGTTTCTCATTGAATGACGTGCGATAATAAAACACTTCATCTTTATAGGCAGGATTGCCTTCATAGTCAGCGCGGCCAACTTTCACAAAAAATTTGCCGATACGATAGAGCCGTTCTATGTCTAAGCTGATGACGCCTATTTCTTCATTTGTCTCACGGCTCAACGCTTCCTGCGCGTCTTCGCCAACGGCAAAGTGGCCGGTGACAAACAGGCCGCCGCGCGTCTTATTGTCTTTTTCTTTTCTTATCTGCATAGCCACGCGCTGGCCGTCCTCGGAGATACCGAAAATATGGTCTGTCCTATACCAATCTCCATCCTGATGGATCTGTTTGCGCGTTTTAGCAATCCCTGTGCGGAAGAGATTGGCCGGTTCTATCACGTCGCAGACCTCGCCCACAATAGGCCTCACGACCTCAACCAGCCGGGCCAACTCAAAGGAGGAAATACCCAATTGCCGGCTAAAATCTTTTAAATTCACAACACCTTCCTTTTTCAACTTATCAGCGATGGTGAGCTTTAATTCAAGCTCACCCTGAACAGGCGAGCTGGAGGATTCGACAAGGCTTGAAACAACCAGTGAAGAAGATATGTCGCTATTATCCAACGGATCATATTGCATTAAAGCGAACAAATAATATAGGGAAGAAACTGAACCGAATGAAGCAGGAGTAATAAAACCATAACCCGTAGGAACGCTTAATGGTTCTCCTGTAGAAGGGTCAACTGCATAAGGGGCCACTAAACCCGAATATTGCCGGTATTGTTGGGGCACCCAGATTGAACTTGTATCAAGAAAATACCGGGACGAATTGGCGACAAGGTTGTCATAGACATCCTGCCAATACTGGCTGCCCGTTGCCTTAGCCAATCTTAAAGCGCGCAAAGCGAATTGAGACGACCACTCAATGCTTATAGCAGGCATAGAATAACGCGAAAAACTTAAACCCAAAAGGCCTTGGTCCCCTACGTCATAAACGCCGGTTATTTCAAGCGTGCGGGAAAGCATCCGTTCAATTCCATCCAGGCCGATTGCTGCGCTAACTTCATTAAATGGAGCCCAGCTGGAAAGATCTGTTGCAAATTCGCCCAGGTCATCAAGAACCCATACACCGTTGACAAAGCGAGCACCCCTTGCGAATACTCCTTCGCTTCCATCGTATACAGACATAAGCCAACCCAATGCTCTATCCGCGGCAGTTTTATATTTTGCTTTTTTTGTAACAACATAAAGCCTGCTTAAGAAAGCGATGATGCTTTCATTATTCTCCACGGATTTAGTGTTATAATAAAACTCCGGACCTTGAGCATGCCACTGGCCTTTGGGCCCCATCCTGAATCCGCCGTCTACATCCTGAAGCTTAAGCAGCCAATTCCCGATGTAAACTGCCGCTTTTTTGTATAATACAGGGCTGACTTTGAGAAACGCCAATCCTATCCAGGCCATGGGGCCCGCAAGCACCGACCAATCCCAAAGCTCCCACCAATTATTTTCATCCCTTTCCTCAACTCTTATGACGTGGAAAATCCCGCCTTTGGGATCATAATCGGAATTAGTCTGATAAATAGTCTTATTCAAAATTTTGCTGTAAGGGTTGAGTATCTTTTTTGCCAATTTATTAAACCCTGATAACTTAAGGACAATGGCATATAAAGCCATATCATAGGCATAGGCAGAGTAATATCTGTAGGGGTAAGCCGGATCAGAGATTTGCTCTTTAGTTGACGGGTAATGAGAAGGTTTAAGCCCCTTGAAACCCGATTGCGAAATAAAGAAAGCCAGATAATCCTTTAATCCTTCGATGAAAACTGCTTCCTCAAGGGTCAAGATTTCAGAGGCCTCGGCGAGCGCGTCCCGAGGATCCCATGCGGCCAAAGCGCCTAATATAGAAGCAAGTTTCATAAATTGCCTGCGGTCAAGGCCGGACTTGCCTTCCACCGGCGAGCTGGAAATAATGACACATTTCAGGTCTGTCCTGTTTTGTATCAGATCCTTTGTCCATTGCAGCTCTTTTGCAATAGGCACAGGCGGGGGTTCCGGTTTTGGGTTTGGCGCTGGATTAGAAGAGCCTCCGCCGCCACCGCCGCCTCCGCAGGCCTGTAAATATAACGCCCTCAAGCCCAATGCCGCCCATTTCATAAAATCTCTGCGCGAGATCTTTCGACTATCGACTATCGACCATCGACCATCGACTTTTTCACGCCCCGTAATTGGGGATGAGGTGTAGGCTGTGTTAAAAATAGCTTGCTTTTGCAAAAATGCTATGTTACCTTCTAACCGAAGGAGGATTACACCATGTCCAAAGTACTCATCGAAGTTAATCCGGAGCAAATCAGCAAAGCCATAGATAGACTCTCTATCCGAGATAAAATTCGCCTGGTTCGCAGGCTTGAAAATGAAACCTGGGCGCAAAGACTGGATGAAGTCGTAGGCCGCATAAGAAAACGCTTTAAAGAAAATCCTATCTCTGACAAAGAAATCACGAGAATCTGCGAAGAAACGCGCCGGAGACTTTATCATGAAAGATCTGCGCGTCGTCATTGATACCAATGTCCTCGTCAGCATCCTCAAAGGCAGCCACAAGTTATCATTCATATACACCGCGTTCAAAGAAGACCGCTTCAAACTAAACCCTTTTGAAGGTATTGATATTATCCCACCCAAAGATTTCGCGAATTTCTTAAAATAAGTATTCTTGCATTGAACTTCCTCATCATTCGAATTTAGTGTGGGGTCCGAATTCTTTTTGCCTTTTTTAACGGTTGCTTGCATGAAAACAGGTAAGCTGAAACGCTTGCCTCTTTCCAACAGCCTTATTGAGCCTATGATTGCGGTACCCAACAACTCTACCAACCTGGCGGATAACTCACTGTGAGAGCTGGCTTGACTTTGCGCAAAAGTTGGTGTATAGTTTCTGCCGTACGGAAGGAGGAACGACATATGTCGAAAATAACCCTGGAACTCGATAACAAACAAGTCGAAAAGATAGTTGAAAGCCTGCCGATGGGGGAAAAACTTATTCTTGTGCGTAAGCTCGAAAGAGAAACACGGCGCGAACGCTGGGACAATCTCTTCAAAATTATTGACGAAAGAGTTAAAAAACATCCTATGGCGAAACGCGAAATCAATAAAGAAATAGAACTCGCACGCAAAGAACATTATGCTAAGCGTAGTCATTGATACGAATGTATTTATCCAAGGACTGCTTGGCTCTTCGTTAAATCGCAGAATACTACAGCTTCTAAAGGAATCAAAATTCAGCCTTATCATATCAAGTGAAATTTTCGATGAGCTCTTAGATGTAATCTCGCGACCTAAATTTCGGACAATTTTCATACCGGAAACCATAGATAATCTCATAGAAATAATCAAAACAGAGGCGAAATTCGTTAACCCCACACAAAAAGTTACCGCATGCCGGGATACAGAAGACCAGAGAATCTTGGAATGCGCTTTAGAAGGAGCTGATATCGTAGTCTCAAATGATAAAGACTTATTAATCCTTAAATCTTTTTGCAGTATACCAATAATTTCTTCCCAAGAATTCCTGTCAAAACTCAAAGTATAATCAAAAATAAAACTCGAAGGACCACGTTTAACCGCGGGGGGGGGTGAATCTGGTCGAGACCGACGCCCTGTAATTGGGGACGAGATGTAGGCTGTGAACTGCGATGCTGCGGATCTTGTCTGCGTCCTCGGCCGAAAGGTATCTCCATTCGCTAAGTTGAAACCGACAATTATCCGACCGGCTTGACACAAAGTACAAAATATGTTATTGTGCTTTTGCAAAGAGGCAATAAAATAAAAATGAAAAATCTTCTTAAAAGAATCTCGATCAATCCTCAAATATGCCATGGCAAACCATGTATCAAAGGACACCGCATCATGGTGTGGCAAATATTGGATTTGCTTTCGGCCGGGATAAAATCCGAAGAAATCGTAGGCGAAAGATATTTTCCGCAAATAACTATACAAGATATATACGCCTGCATTGCTTATGCCAACCAGCTTGTTCAAAACGAAGAAATACACTTCTTTGAAGAAATAAAAACCTGATAAGATGAAATTGCTGATTGACGAATGCGTTCTCGGAGAAACTGCAAAGCTTCTAAGAGATGCGGGTTTTGACATCGTTACTATCCAAGAATTAGGCAAAACTTCGGCAACAAACGGCATCGTTATCAATCTCGCCCATAAAGAACGCGCCGTCATTATTACTAATGATTTAGACTTCGGAAACCTTATCTTGTATCCTCTGGGCTCGCATCCTGGAATAATTGTCCTAAGACCGCGGCTGGATACAAAAGAAGCTATAGCGGATGTCCACATTGTCTTACTGCAATTACTCAAAGAACTTAAACCCGCCGAAATAGTAAAATCCCTTATTATCGTTGACAGAAATAAATACCGGCTGCGCCGCGAGTAATGCTCAACCGGCTCTTCTGAACTAGTCATCTGCCCTGCATCCTCTTCTCTTTTCCTTCGACCATCGACTTTTTCACGCCCTGTAATTGGGGACGAGATGTAGGCTGTGGACTGCGATGTTGCGGATCTTGTCTGCGTCCTCGGCCGGTAGATATCTCCATTCACTGAACGGGAAGGATTCATTGCGTTCATAGACCGTGCCGTTGGGCTGGATGCAGTAAGCAAAACAATCATTGCGCGCGGCATCATATCCGGAACAGCAAAGAGACCCATCATCACGGGAAAAGATGAAACTGAACTGTAGCTTTTCAGTGACCATAACACACCTCCAAACTGGTGACTTGTGACTGCCTGCCTGCCGGACAGGCAAGGTGACTGGTGACTAAAATATTTTCTGCTTGGTGAGGTAGTTCTTCGCGATATGGTAAGATTGCCCTGCAACAACGCGGATGAAACCAGCCTCATCCTGTGGTAACTCATACCACATGTTTTCCCGGCGGGCAGAAACATGCCCATCTGTACCGATAACATAGGCGAGCTGTTCATTGCTTTGCGGGTCGGTGGCTGACCCAAATATCGTGCCATCCCCTTGGGTGATAAAGAAGTTAAACCAAGGTTTAACCATATTGCACCCCTTTCTGTTTCTGGATATCCGTTAAAATCATCTATTTTTATAGGCGAACCCACTGCCTGAAATAAATTCATAACTACCCCATTATGCACGTGTAAGGCAAGAGAACCGGTATCGACCAGCCACGGAAGGTTTCCGATCCTCGGGGTAGTTATTATAGGGCTTGACGATTCTTCTCCTTGATTTTCCAATAGAGATATGATATTGTCTGTTTTAGCAATGGAACCAGGAGGAATAAAATGACTAGGCAAGCAGTGGATTTGGGAGTCGAAGTAATCAGATATACCTTTGAAAGGTTGCCAGCTCAAGATAGGATCAGGGTAGTTGAAGAACTTGAGAAAGAAACCAGAAAACAACGCTGGGACAAGGTAGTCTCTAAAATTAGAAGACGCTTCAGAGAAAATCCTATTTCGCAAGAAGAAATCAATCGCATATGCGAAGATGTAAGGCAGCGGAATTATGAAAAAGGAATTAAGAGCGGTCATTGACACCAATGTTATCATCAGCGCCGCTATCGGAAAAAGCGCAGTATTTACAAAAATATACGACAGCTTTGTTAACAGCCTTTTCACACCGGTCTTATCCGTCTCTCTCCGCGAAGAAATCTTCGGCGCCGTTAGGAAACCAAGCCTAAGGAAATACTTCCGCGCGGAAGAAATGAAACGATTCCGGGAATTAATCAAAGTCGACACCCTTTTAGTAACGCCTTCCAAAAAGATAGTTCTTTGCCGCGACGCAAAAGACAACATAGTCCTTGAAGCGGCGCTTGAAGCAAAAGCTGATCTTATTGTAACCGGGGATAAAGACCTGCTCTGCCTAAATCCATTCCAAAACATCCGAATCATCACGCCCAAAGAATTCGTGGATCGTTTGAAGTAGACATCCTTGCCTGCATTCGGACTGGAAGAGATGCCTCTCGCGTCGTCATCCTTTTCTGCCCTATAGGCAAGAGAACCGGTATCGACCAGCCACGGAAGGTTTCCGATCCTCGGGGTAGTTATTTTATTGAATATTCCATTTTTAACTGTTATTATGTTATCGTCATGAAAAAGCAAAAACCCGTCAGGCTTAGTGAGCACGCCAAAGAACAGGCCAGATACAGAGGGACCAACGAGGAAGAAATCTGCATGGCCATTTTGGAATCTGATTGGCAGCAAGCTGACTTGGGAAGATCGCAAAGTCAAATCTCCCTTGCCTTCAATAAAATCTGGAACGGGAGACATTATGCGACGAAACAAATTAAGCCTATCTTTACGGAAGAAAAGAACGAAATTGTTGTCGTAACTGTTTATGTCTATTATTCCTAAGGAGGATATATCATGAGAATAACCTATGACCCGCAAGTAGATGCCCTTTATATCAGATTCGAAGAAGGGACTGTGACTACTAAACATCTCACCGAAGGCATTGCGGCTGACTACGATACCCAAGGCCGTCTGGCCGGCATCGAAATTCTGGACGCTATTAAACGTTTTGGCGACCCCGCCACCCTCAAAAAGATTACGCTTGAAGAAATAGGACTCGCCCGCTAACCAACCATCCCTAACAGCCACGGAAGGTTGCCGCTCAGGATAAACCAGCCGCGGAAGATTTCCGATCCTCGGGGTAGTTATATTATTCTCAAGTTTGACCGGTGAAGAATTGGAATTCTTTACTGGATTCCTGCTGTCAAAATCTTTGATTATCTTCAAGGCTTCGTCGACAACGGCCCTTGTCAGTTTGCCTTCTGTACGGATAGGCTTTATGTTCGTTATGCCCATACGCTGGAATTCCGACGGCTCAAAGAACGGCCAGCCGGTTTCGAAGTCCAATTCGTTTATGAGCCGCGGGTCGCGGCGTAAGCGCGCGGCCCTCTGAACAAAATCAGCTAAAAGCATAATATTGATATCAGCCGCAGGCCACGGCTCTGTGTTGCGGACGATCAGGCCGTGATAACCTTCGCCATATTTAAGCTGTTCAACCACTTTTTCCAATCTCTTCTGCAGCAATGTCCTGACAGGGACCAGGTGTGTAAACTGATGGAACAATGAAGTCATCTTGGGGCTTGCGTCGATCATATGCTTAATAGCCCTGCGCAGAGAAACATTGTCTTTGCCTATCTGGGTAGTACTTTTGCCGTCGATCGCCAACGGTTCTTTCCAAAAATCAATCCTTGAATCCTCAAAAAAGCGGTTGAGGTACTCGACGATCCTCTGTTCTTCTTCGATGGTAATGCCGCGGTTCTCTTCCATAAGGTAGCAGAACAAAATCCTCATCAGGAAACCCGTATTGAGATATCTATAACCTAAGCGGCCTGCGAGCGCGCGGGAGACGACCCTTCTGCCGGAGCCACCCAAACCGCTAACGACAATAAGACGATTCTTAACTGTTTTATAGGAGATAAACGGCAGAATATCGAGCCTTGCATTCATAGGAATGGTAAACGAGAAAGTAGTGCCTGCGTCTTTGCTGCTTTTCGGAGGAATGACACGGCCGCCTATGGATTCCACATCATCTTTCACGCCCGCCAACCCCATGCCGCGGCCATTGATAAAATCTTTGACATTATGCCCGCGGAAGCCCGGTAAGAAGGCGTTTTTCAACATCTCTCTGGATAATAGCTCGCCAAAACTTGTAACTTCAACTTCGAGCTCATTACCCTCGATGACTTTAGCGCTAAAGACAACCTTTTTTCTATCACCATGATCCCACGCATTTGAGAAAAGCTCATGAAGGTGCCTACGCAAGATCTCCCGATATGTGAAAACCTCTTGAGACGGGACATTTGGATAAATGCTATCTAATAATTGTGTTTCATGGTGCAGATTTTTAAAGAGATTCACTGATGAGCCAATGAGCTCTATAAGATCGGTATTTATCATTGAGTTCCCAAGCCAGACATACATCAGGTTCTTCATGAGCAAAACAGCATCGCCGGCCTGTGGTATGAGCAAGTCCGCTATTTGCATGAGGCCGGACTCCTCAAGAAGAAGGCGGTTTGCCTTAAGCCAGGTGTTTAACTCGGCGGTTGAGGCTATAAACTTATTGACATTGCCTCTGATATAATCATTCCTCTCTTCTTTTGCCGCGCCTTTGCCCCTGCGCTGGACAAGAACGCCAAGGAACCCGCGGACCTCCTCCAGATATCTGCTCAAAATCTCCGGTTTGGACTCGGCGGAAACTGTAAGAAGTTCCGATACAGCCAGGTCAATGGCGGAAAACTTATTTTTCAGGCCGTGGATCTGCGAATCCTCCGTTATCGGGCTGGAGGCTGATTTAGATTTAATAGGCAACTGAATGGTAAAAACAGACCCTTTACCGAGTTTACTGGCCACTTGTAGGGTTCCGCCCAAAGCCTGGGTATTGACTTTGGCAACATAAAGGCCCAAGCCAGTGCTTTTCCTCTCGCCAAAAGACTCATATGTAAAGAAAGGCTCAAATACGCGATTAAGCAGATTGGCAGAGATACCCACGCCTGTATCCGCCAGCGCGATAAATATATCCTGGCCGGAAACGGCAACACCGACTTCAATTTTGACAACGCCTTGAGCCGGAGTAAATTTGTATGCATTGTCGATCAAAGAAGACAAAGAAGCCCTCAAAAGAACAGGGTCTGTCATGATTTCCAGCATCTCTTCTTGTATCTTCAAAGCGATGCCCTTAGTTCTGAATGCCGGAGCGTAATCACTCAAGGTATCCCTGATCAAAAGAGAAAGATTGGTCTTTGCAAAATGCGGCTCTATCTTTTTGCCGCGAATAACATCCAGCATCGCGATGAAACTCGCAATGAGAGTAGTGACTTTGGAGTGCAGTGACAAGAACGACACCTGCGTATCCGGCGTCGCCAGCGAAGCCTTAATACATTCGTCGCATTCACGGCTCAACCGAATCAATAACTGGGCTTTCTGGGTCAGGGCATCCCAATGCGACGTCACGATAGCCTTGAGCTGCTTGATATTCTCTATTTCCTTCTGGATATTATTCTCAAAGATGATGCGCTCTAAGGAAATGCGGCCTGCGTTCAAGATCTCTTCCGTCGCTTCGCTGTCACCGTATTTTGCCGCAAGCGCTTCAGCGGTACTTTTTACGACCTCTCCTACATCCTTAGCCTCAACAATAGCCAGCGTAAGGCTTTGGATATCTTTAGCCGGTACGGATAAAAACCCGAGTTCTTTAAGATCAAAAGCCATATCCTTGATCTTTGTCATAAGATCGTCTGCTGTGTGTATAAGATCAGTGCCCACATTCGTCAAGTTCCTGCGGCTGGCAACTGTGGCAGCCAAGACCTCTTCAATAGTACCCTGTAGTTCAGCGAGAACTATGCCAAGGTTTGAAAAAACATCACAGTGCTGCGCAAGGCCGGCGGATTCCCGATACACAGAGCCGAGGCTTACAACATGCTTTTTAACGAGATAGAGTTTCTGCACAAGGAACATCAATTCTTTTTCAAGCCGGGCCTTTTCATCCCCCAGCCGGATTTGGACACCTGCGCGGCGCAAAGCATTCTTTGCCACCATGATAAACGGCTCCAAAAGATGTTTAAGCGTATCTTCCAAGACCGTGTGTTCTGCGTCAAAGACATACTCGGCCGAGACCCACTTATTGAGCATGATCTGGAAAAAGATTTCTTCTTGAGGGCCCTCTTCTATTTTTTCCGTGATCCAGAGGTTATCCTGCGGATTCCGATAAGACCCCTCATGGTAATGAGAGCCTTCCCACCAACCGGCATCTTGATTATATGCTTGCGGATCTACATTGTAATCCGGGCCTAATTCCCTATCCGGTGTGAGCAAATGTAAACTCCTCGTTCTTTCGTAATCCCACCACCTTACAGCGTTCTGTGACAATTGTCTGGTCCGACGATAATCTTCAAACTGTTCATAGCGCATCAGCCGCCATAATTTTTCCGGATCCTTCAACTCTTTTTCCTCTGTCCAGCGGCTGTCTCCTTTCATGCCGTAGCGCTCAATAGTCTTGATGAAATACTTTTCAGGCTCTGCCTTAACTTTTCGTATAAGATAGATATTGACCCCTTTGATGCCCAACACATAGCGCAGGGTCGTGTTTACGAGGCCGAGGATGGCTTCTCTCCATCCAGTTGCCAAGAGCCGCTTGGAGAGCCACTTCAACGACCGCACGCTCTCTAAGTCCGCCAGGTCCTTAGAGCTCACTAACTCGTCGATTGTGTCCGAGGCTTGTTGCAATACTTGCCCTAGTGAATTACGGCCATCAAAATCAAGTAGGGCCTTGAAAATGGCCTGGATTTCATCAAATTTTGCTTTCACCAATGCTCCGATTTCTCTTTTCATCCGCGTTTTCAGCGCCAACTCATCCTTTAAGCTTTCCACCTTTTCATCCGGATACATATCTTTTAATTTAAAGAGGACCTCTGTGCGGAGTGCCTCCGTCTTCTCAATGATCGAAACAAGAAAGCTGCGGCTTGAAAATTCCTTGCCCAATTTTTTGATCAGTTTTCTGCTGGCATCGCTGACCGGTATAATGATCCCGTTTTGTACGATATGGAGGATATCGCTTGTTATATCCAAAACAGTCAGGTGCCCCAAAACCTTGGCCGCTTCATCCCGGATGGCTGCGCTTTCATCATGAAACATGATATAAATGAAATCTTTCATCTTGGCTGCCAGCTTACCGCCGGATTTGACGTCATCAAGGAATCTTAGCCGCACATCTACTTTCGGGTGTTTGGCAAAAAGACGCAACATCCGTTCGGCATCTTTTATAGCAGCGCCCCCATCTACATCGCTCTGGTAGTAGTATAAAAGGAAAGACAAGATGAGATGGCGGTCTTCCTTTGACACTACATCCTCCTCATAGGTCCGGCGCGCCCATTGCAACCATCTCTCGCGCTCATTGCCCGAAAGGTTGAATTTGACATCTACGCGGCCATCTTCATGAGGTCCGCGGGTAGAATAGAACTCTTCGGCAATGCCTTTAAGCCGCACTGATGGCGCAAAGACAAAAGGGCCAGGCTGTTTCGGCAGAATCTCAAGCCGCAACCGCAGCCTCATGCCCCGAGTCAAAAACTTTTCCATTTTTGTCTGGGCTGCGTTGTTATAAACCCGTTTCTTATCAGCCCTCATATAATAAAGCTCTTGCCCTTTGGAAAAGAGATTGACCACCTCAAGCTGGCCGATCTCAACAACTTTTCCGTTATACCAGTTCTTGCCTGCGACCAAGATATTTTCCGCAAGAGCCACGTTGATGGGCCTATCAAATTCCACGTCAAAATAAGTGCGCAGCGGTTCACCGAAATGCAAAGGATGCAGCTTAGGCTCCCAGTCCAGCCATCCTGCTTTTATGATACGGTAGACGGCGCAAGAGATCGCTTCCTTAGCCAACGCCTCTCGCTCCTCGTCAGTAAGATCACCGCTCAAAATATCCCAAATGGCAAAAACAGCCATTTCTCTAACAGCCTCTTCTTTATCGCTAAATCCTGCAGCCATCCCGATGAAATCAAAGAAATCATTCATCGAATCAAATGATATATCATGATGATACAGGGAAAGCGTAGACTTTATGGTTTCTAAGGGCAGGTAGTTAAACCAGATCTTCTTCAGGTCCGAATTATAAGAAGCCAGGATAAAATCTTCCGGCTCCACCATTTGCCCGCCGTGGGCTATTTCAAAGCGGGCGATGCGCAGCATGATCTGCGCATAATCCTTGAAATACTGGGCCACTTTCGGCAAATGTGCAAACCGCTCTGCCGTTTCAAGCAGGAATCTCGCGCTAATAGCCGTGGAGGACGTCACCGGCGAAGAGACTTCCACCTGCTTCTTGACAGTTTCTGCCATCCGCGCGATGGCATCTTCCTTATCCTTTCCTGCCTCGCCGGCTTTGATAACATCAGCAAAAGAAACTATTGTCTCTTTTGATATATCCAGCATATACGCAGGGATAATATCTAAACTCCAGTCCGCCTGCCAGGAACCATCCGCGCCGGCTACCTTGATTCTTCCGGCTTCTGCTTCCAAAATGCTTACATAAACCTCGGCCGGCATCCTGACTATCTCATAAGAAACATGGATAGTACCGGCACCATTTTCTACAATAACTATTCCCGTCGGAACGGCGTAGGAGACAAAAGCCGCGCTGATGCGCTCTACAAGCGCCGCATACATGCTCAATGCTGCCGCCACTTCAGGAACGCCGCCGAAGCGCGACACCGCTTCTTTCAACACCGCCGCAGAGATCCGCACCTGGGCCGGTTCTTTCAGTGCCGGCGAGCTAGAGCGAAGCCTCGCCATGCTTTGTGGCGGGCAAAGCCTCGCCAATCTCTGTGGCGGGCAAAGCCTCGCCAATCTCTGTGGCGGGCAAAGCCTCGCCAATCTCTGTGGCGGGCGAAGCGACAGCGAAGCCTCGCCATGCTTTGTGGCGGGCGAGCTGAAGCGGATAGATAGAAACTTGACTTTTTTATCTAAAGATGTTATGGTTACGATAAGAGGTGAAGAAAAATGAAAAAAGATATCCAGAAAAAACGAATCAACAAAATTCGCCTGCTTATGTCTAAAGTCCGTTCGCCATATAAGGGTATGAGCAAACAAGCTATCATTGACGAGATTCGCAAAACCAGAGAAAAGCTGTGGGAGACCAAACTTGCTGCTCATCCTTGATAGTAATGAATATATCTTTGCACTTGGCGCCGTGCGGGATCCTTTATGTGAAAAGTTGCTTGAAAAAATAGCAGAATACCCTAAAAAGATATCTGTACGCATAACTAGATTAATTATTGAAGAAGTACGCAACAATTTAACTCCGGAAGCTTTCAAAGAATTTATGTTATTTATAAATAAGTTAACTAAAATAAACGAAGATGCTGAGGTATCCTTTGAATTAGGCGCTAAATACGAAGCAAAAGGCCTAAAAGCCGCAGACGCCTTTATTGCCGCGTACACCGAATGGACAGGCGCAGAAATACTCGTAAGCGAAAACCGCCATTTTCTATCCCGCCAAGGCAACCTTCCTTTTAAAGTTATGAGTGCCGAAAGTTGTTTAAAAATCTTAAGTAAATAAGCTTCTTTATTCTCTTTCTCCGGCGAGCTGGAGCGAAGCCTCGCCATGCTTTGTGGCGGGCGAAGCCTCGCCAATCCTTGTGGCGGGCAAAGCCTCGCCAATCTCTGTGGCGGGCGAAGCGACAGCGAAGCCTCGCCATGCTTTGTGGCGGGCGAGCTGGACTTTCCTTTGGTTTGACCGCGGAATCGTAAGTCATAACGGGCCATATATTTCAGGCGGGAAAATACCTCTTCTTGCTGGCTTTTATCTTCAATCTCATTAGCTTTAAAAAATTCAACTACTGCGGGATGCTCGATCTTTACTTCCAATAGATCAATGCCTTTTCCGGCCAATTCACCGGCCAACTTTTCCGCGAACGGATAATAATCATCAGACTCAATCTTTTTCTCCACCGGATAGCTGGAACCTTTTATTTTATTTTTTAGACCAGCAATATATTCTCCTGGAATATAAAATTTACTGTCTTTACCTAACCCAAAATCTTCTATCCCAGTAAAATGGCTATCAGTTCCTCCTGTAATTAGAAGCTGTTTCTTTTCCGCTATGCTTCTCCAGAAATCATCTTTTTCTTCATTGATGAAGTTTGTGTATACTTCAAGCCCATCAAGCCCGCTTAACGCCAAGTCGTTTACTGTATTCACCATAAAATCTTGAACTTCTTCTACAGAAACCCTATCAGCCCTCCCCGCTACTATTTCCGGATACCAGCGCGGATGCGCTAAGACAGCTGCTCCACCGGCTTCGTGAATTGCGTCAATTGCTTCTTTAGGTGAAATAATCAAAGGAAGTGCCGAATTCTCTAAATTAAACCAACCCCACTCGTTAGATTTAAAGATAGTATTCATTCGCTTAAGCTTTTCCTCAAAATCTCTACGCATAATAGCGAAAGCCATGGCTTCTTGTGATTGGTAAAGAGCAAATTTATTAAGTAAAGAGAGGTCAGCAGTGCCGAATTCTGAATTAGGCAAATTGACGAATCGAATGAGTTCAAACAACGCTTTCCAATTTTGTTCTGTAATTAAAGCGAACTTTTCAGCAATAACCTTAAGGCTGTTTGACATTCCATATCTCTTATAAATGCTTGCCCTATCCATAACGGATTTATCATATGTATTTCTGGTAATGCTAAAAGCCTTTTCTTTTGATAAACCGCTTGTTATGGCAAGATAATAAATATAATTCATAAACTTAAATGCAAACCTCCCGGCAAGGGAATATAAAGTTGTGTTAAGATATCGATTATCAACATCAATGCCGTATCCTAAAATATGAATTTCTAACCCTAAACCCGGCCTAAATTCTTTATAAGTAGATATCTCAACGGCAGGAATAATTTCAATACCATCAGCCTTGCCAAATTCTATAATCTTTTTAACCCCTTCAATGCAATTATGGTCTGTCAAGGCTATGGTCTTAATATTTTTGCGAACCGCCTCTTCCACAATATTTTCAAGGTCTTTTCCCCCGTCTGAGAAGATGCTGTGAAAATGCAAGTCAGCCCTGACAATGTCCGCCGGAGAAGAAGAGCTCTTTAATCTGTACGGCTTCAAAATGCGAGACGGAGACAAAAGTTGTTCATAATATTCATGCGTCATCTCTTGCGCTTTAAACATACCGAACTTCTTGTTTTCAAAACTCGCCAGCACGTCCAAGAGGCGTCCCTTCTCTTGCTGGGTCAAGGCATCGGTGATAAAGCCAAAAGTCAGATGGTAGACCTGGAAAGGATACGCCAGGGTGAAAGGACTTTTGGAACCGACCTTCTTCTCGAACGCATCAATGGCAAAAGAGCCGTCCCGGTTGTAAACGGGAAAGGCCTGAGCGAAGAGTATGCCTCCGGGGAATCCATTGAGACCGACGACCTCAAAGGAAACCTCCGGAACTATGGAAGCATCAGCATCCAAAATCTCATTCACATAATCGATCTCACTATCGGAATAAGGCAAGCTGCGATCGGCAAGTGAGACGGCGAACGTGATGTGGAATCTATCCTTATCCACCATGAAGAATTTTTTAATCGTTTCTTCGCCCAAAGAGGCGGAGAAAAAGTCCTGGGAGACACTTAAATTCTTAACAATCTTGGAACGAGCGGACAGCCAAGTGCTGTAAGAAGCCGCATAGACGGGGATAGTCTGACCGTCCACAGGAGATCTCCTGGTCTTGGAGAACGCGAGGTCTTCTTTTCTCGTATCGCGCATAAGATCTTCTGTAAACCCTTTTCTCAATTTACGCATATTTTCTTCATAAGCCCTGCGCGCTTCTGCAGGATTATTTATAATAATTGGTGAGCTGCTTTCGAAACTTTCGGGCTGGATTTTCTTCAACACTTCATAAAGGTACTCATTGTCATACATCGGCTTCTTTTCATCTATGCCTTTAATCTTATCCTCTGCTACCTTAATTACCTCTATGCCCTGGCTTTCAATCCCGCCTATAATCTCTTCTGTTACGGGCGGCTGGATGCCTTCT
>JACRLT010000039.1 GCA_016235185.1 Candidatus Omnitrophota bacterium | reverse complement strand
GATTCCAGGAACTAAAGCCCCGGGCGTGATATTCGGCCTTGGTCTCGGATACGGCTTTTTGAAATTCATGTCTCGAAAACATTTTTAACATCTGTCCCAAGATTGTGTTATGATGGGCCATAGCCTAATCCTCCTTATATGACGACGAGTATCGGCAAGGTTGTGGTGTGGTTCACCAACAATTTTAAGGACGCGATTAGGCTTTTTCAACCGCTAATTTGGACTCAAGTGATCCAGCATGATTTGGAATGGGTTATAGATGTTGGCCAAAAATATATAGTATGTTTTCACAAAATTAAAGACTATGTTATCCATGAGGTTTTCTGGTCTGCAATAATTGTGAGATATGGTCGTGCTAACAATACCGGTCGGCATCACAAAATGCCCCACGAATGTATTAGGGCTTTTAGCAAAGCAGAAAAAGATAACCACGATTTTTTTATTAATATGCGAGATAAATATTATTGTCATTCAGTGAATAACTATGAAAATAATATTCTTAAGGTATGGATTAAAGATGCTGATTCCGCTAATCCGATATTAGAGCAGGTGGGTGTGGTGCATGAACGGGTTATCAGGCTAAGTATAAAAGACGCGCAGGCAATTGTTGCTTTGGCTGATAAATTATTAAAACATCTTGAAAGTTATATTATAGAAGAGAAGCGTAGACTAATGGAAGTTGTAAAAGCGACTCCTTTCAGTTGTTTAATTAAAAATCAATTCCCCGTAAATTTGGAAACAAAGGAAAGCGCTGGAAAAGAGCGTAAACGGAAGTTGTAAAAAATAGTCGAGTTTGTTCATATCGAGATTCGGTCTCGATATAAAAAATGTTTTAACTTGTAACTTGTGACTTGTGACTGGTGACTTGGTGACCTTATGTCCATAATTTTATCTAGGGATTTATTGTTGTCCGTAATGAAGCCGGCGAGGTATATAGGCGGAGAGCTGGGGTCTGTCAAAAAGGACCTTTCGGCTATCGACGTTAAGGTTTGCCTTTGTTTTCCGGACACTTATGAAATTGGTATGAGCCATTTGGGCCTACGTATTCTCTATGATCTTATAAACAGGCGGCCTGACTGCGCGGCAGAGAGGGTCTTTAGCCCGTGGGTGGACATGGAAGAAAAATTACGGACTAACAATATACCGCTTTTTTCCCTTGAATCAAAAGTACCGGTAAAAGAATTTGATATCCTGGGTTTTTCCATTCAGTATGAGTTGAGTTATACCAATGTCCTGAATATTCTTTCATTATCCGGCATTCCTCTTAAGTCGTCCGAACGCGACGCTAGTTTTCCTCTTGTGATAGCCGGCGGAGCTTGCAGTTTAAACCCCGAGCCCATGGCGGAGTTCATCGACCTGTTTGTGGTAGGAGAGGCCGAAGAGGTTATTTTTGAGATCATCAATAAATTAAAGGAGAATAAGAGATCAGGCTCCTTGGATAAGGCCAGCCTTTTAAGGGATATGTCCTGTATTGAAGGTGTTTATGTACCTTCGGCGCCTCCCGTGGGGAGAAAAATAACCAAACGTTTTATAAGAGATTTAAGCAAGGCCATGGATATGCAGTATTGGATCGTTCCGTATATAGAGATCGTCCATGACCGACTGTCCATAGAGATCATGAGAGGGTGCCCTAATACGTGCCGTTTCTGCCAGGCGCGAAGCGCTTTTTATCCGTTACGCCTGTTAAATGCCGATAAGGTGGTGGAGATCGCGCGCCGCCTGTATCAAAAGACCGGATATGACGAGATATCGCTTTTGTCGCTTTCGTCTTCCGACCATCCAGAGCTTGAGGAGATCGTCAGTCGCCTTGCGCAAGAGTTTAAGGATAAGGGCGTAAGCATTTCTTTGCCGTCGCTGCGCGCCAAGACTTATCTGGGCGGGATCTCTCGCGTCTTTGCGTCCATGAGAAAGACATCATTGACTTTTGCGCCAGAGGCCGGAACGCAGAGATTAAGAGAAATCATCCGTAAAGATATAGATATAGAAGAGCTTTTCGCCGTAGCGCGCCAGGCTTACCAAACCGGCTACAGGCTTTTAAAATTATATTTCATGATCGGCCTCCCTACTGAAACCCGGGAAGACCTTGATGGTATTGTTGATCTGTCTCTACGCCTATCGCGTCTCAAGAAAGAGGTTGACGGCCATCCTGCCCAGATAAATATCAGCATTTCTAATTTCATACCTAAACCGCATACCTTGTTCCAAAGACAGGGGATGGAGGGTATGGATAACCTTTTGGAAAAGCAGGAGTACTTAAGGGCCAGGTTAAAAAATTTTAGAGGAACGATCCGCCCCACGTTTCACGATCGCCACACCGGTTTTCTTGAGGGTGTTTTGGCGCGCGGAGACCGTCGCCTTAACGCGGTTATAATGGAGGCCTTTAAAAACGGCGCAAAATTTGATGCCTGGAGCGATCTTTTTAATTTTTCCTTATGGCAGGAGGCCTTTATCAGCAAAGGAATCGACCCTCTGGGGTATCTTGGGCCCAAACAAGACACCGATTCCCTGCCTTGGGATTTCATAGGCATGGGATTTTCATTGACCCCTTAGATGATTTATGTTAATTTAGTAACACCAAGCAGATAAAAGAATATAAAGGGCATCAAAACCTATGGCAAAGAAGAGCTTTACCGGGTCTCGGTCATTGCGCCCCCAGCTTTTTATAGCTTTTTGCCTGATGTCCATTATACCTATTTTGTCTTTGTGCAATTTTATTTTTCCCAGTTGTTTACGGCATGGAGATGCCGGCATTATTGTTGTTACGGCTATTGTACTTGCGTTATCAGGGTTCTTTCTTATCAAACGGATAATCGATTCCATAATACGCCTTAATTCCGAGGTGAAGAGTATCGCAAGCGGCGAATTGAGCCACCAGATCTGCGTGAAGGGCGATGATGAGATAGGAGAGATGAGCTCTGCAGTAAATCAATTAACGGGCCATATCAAGGATAACATGGATGAGCTCAAGATCTATGGTGAACGGACCAAGGATATTAATGCCAAGATCAATAAGCAGCTTGTGGCTTTGAGCGGCGTCCTTCAAATCGGCAATTTTATTTCGTCTAAGACGAACTTGAAGGATATTTTTGATACGGCCGTTTCGCGTATAGCTCAAGTAACAGGTTCTTCTATGGCTTTTATACTTTTGGAAAGAGAGAATCGCCTGGATATAGCGGCTCAGTTCGGCCTCGCTGCCGATGCGGTAACGGCGATCAAGCTGCCAGCTAACGAATATGTTTTGGATAGCATCAGGAGTATAAAGACCGCTGTCAGGATATCCGAGTCCAGCTCTTCATCCCAGAACGGTGAATTACTGAAACTTCTACATGCAAAAAATATATCTATTCATCCGTTGTTCGTTTGCGGTAAGCCCGAAGGCTTTTTGGGTATAGCCTCTAATGCGCAAGGCGGCTATTCAGAAGACGACGCGGAATTGTTGGATGTATTTGCCAAACAGCTGGCGGTAGCAGTTGAAAACGATTATTTGAGCAAGAAGGTTGAGGACCTCGAGGTTAAGGACAGCCTTACAGGACTTTATAACAGGCGTTATATCGCAGACAGGCTAGAGGAGGAAATATTGCGGTCGATCTCCCATCAGCGGCCCTGCGCGTTTATAGTTTTAAAGATCAGGGGCTTAAATGAGACTAAGGAGAAGTCCGGCCAGATGGTCGTTGAAGATATGTTGCGGCGCGCCGCCGAAATTTTGAAAAATTCTTTAAGTGAATTTGACAGGGTAGGCCGCATTGAATATGATGAGTTTGGCCTTGTGTTCCCCGAGAAGAATAAGATCCGCGCTGAAGCGTTGGCGAAACAGCTTAAACACAAGGTGGAGGAGACATTAGACGTCTCCCATGCAGGAAAAATACAGGGGGTTTCAGTTGCCGTGGTCGAGAACCCTATCGATGGGTCTGATGCGGCCGCATTAATGGAAAAGGCCAAAAAGTTATTAGGATTAGGCTAACGTTTGAGGTTAATTATTTGATATGTCATCATTAAAAAGGGTCTCTACGAAACAATTGGGTGAATTGCTGATCGAAAGAAAGGTCATAACGGCCGAGCACCTTCAGAAGGCGCTGGATTATCAGAAGGTAAATGGCGGGCTTGTAGGCGAGATATTGGTGCAGCTTGGTTTTGCCAACGAAGAGGATATAGCGCAGGTCTTGACGGCGCAATATGGTTTTCCTTATCTTCCTTTGGGCAATTACGATATAGATACCGATGTTATTAATATTGTTCCTGTGCAGGTGGCGCGGCAGTATTGCCTTATCCCTATTGATAAGATCGGCAATAATCTGACTGTAGCCATGTCCAATCCTTTGAATACCCAGGCTATAGAAGACGTCGAGACTATCTCTAAATGCGTTGTCCAGGCTTTTGTCAGCACGACCAGTGACATACGCAAGGCCATTGAGAGATGCTACGTCAAGAAATGATAAATGGCAAAATCCAAATTTCAAATTAAGTCCCAAATCCAAATTTCAAATCCTGTTTTTTTTTATTTGGTATTGATTACTGGATCTTCATTTGTCATTTGTAATTTGACATTTGTCATTCAAGCGATATGAGCTCCCTAAGAGAGCGTCTTCAAGAAATACTCATCAAGAACAAGCTTATCTCCGAGGATGATCTAAAGCTTGCCCTTCAAGTCCAGAAAGAACACGGCGGAAAACTTAGCGATTGCCTCGTTAAACTTAACCTGATCAATGAGCGCGATCTTTTGATAGCCTTAAGCGAAGGTTTAGGCTTTCCGCCAATTTCGCTTTCCCGCTTTAAGATCGAACCCGAGGTCCTGAAACTTATCCCCAAGGATATGGCCAAGCATTATCAGATAATCCCCGTGGCCAAGATGGGGAAGTCTTTGACCGTTGCCATGGCAGACCCGCTGAATATTTTTGCCATCGATGACGTTAAGACCATGACCGGTTTTGAGATAAATCCCATTATCGCCCAGCAAAAAGAGATCCTTGCAACAATAGAACAATATTACGAGGAGCCGGCCACGCAGGCCATAGATGATATCATCAAAGATATTTCGGATATGGATATTGAGGTGGTGCGCGCAGGTAAGGAGGGTGGTTTTGATACGCAGGAATTGATGCGCCTTACAAAGGAGGCGCCGGTGATCAAGATCACTAACCTGCTTTTGGAGCGCGGCATTGAGATGGGAGCTTCTGATATCCTGATAGAACCGTGGGAACGTTCCATGCGTGTCCGCGTCAGGATAGACGGGATCTTGCGTGAGATCGAGTCACCTCCCGTTAAATACCATGCCTCCATAGTTTCTCGTATCAAGGTCATGTCAGAACTGGATATTGCCGAGCACCGCCTGCCTCAAGATGGCCGCTTTAAGATAAAACTCGTTGACCGTTTTGTGGATTTTCGTGTATCCATCCTGCCTTCTTTTCACGGTGAAAAGGTAGCGCTGCGTATATTGGATAAGAGCACGGCGACGCTTGATATCGACCGCCTTGGTTTTGACACAAAGACTTTGGCGACCATTAAGAGTTGCAGCGACCGGCCGCACGGGATGATCCTGGCTTCAGGCCCCACCGGTTCCGGAAAGACCACTACCTTGTATTCCATTCTAAAATACGTCGATACAGCCGAGGATAATATAGTTACCGTCGAGGACCCTGTGGAATACCAGCTTGAAGGCATCAATCAGGTCTCGATCAGGCCCGAGATCGGCCTGACATTTGCCAGTTGCCTGCGTTCTATCCTAAGGCAGGACCCGGATATCATAATGGTCGGAGAGATCAGGGATTTTGAAACCGTTGATATCGCGATAAAAAGCGCGCTTACTGGGCATCTGGTTTTAAGCACGCTCCACACAACGACAGCCGCCGGTTCCGTTATACGCTTGGTAAATATGGGAGTTGAGCCGTTTTTGATCACTTCGTCCGTAGTATGCCTTATTAATCAGCGACTAGTAAGGAAAGTCTGTGACTCATGCAAGGAGAGTTATCCTTTGACAGATGTGATGATCGAAACCCTTGGCATCAAGCGCTCCGGCAAAGCCCCGATATTGGCTTATCGCGGGAAGGGGTGCAAGAGGTGTTTTAACATCGGTTATAGCGGCCGCATCGTTATAGGAGAGGTCCTGACCATGACTGCGACAGTCAAAGACCTTGTTATCCGCCGTGCACAAGAATATGAGTTAAAGAAAGCAGCCAGGCTCGAAGGTATGCAGACATTAAGGGAAAACGGCGTTGCAAAAGTATTGGAGGGCGTGACAACATTAGAGGAGGTGTTGCGCGTTACTGCTCCGGATGAACCCATAACCTGATATTTATGGCCATATTGAAAAAAAAATTAACGGATATCCTGCTTGAGTCGAAGATAGTGACCCTTCCGGATCTTGAGAGGGCGGTCAAGATCCAATCAGATACTAGCGGCAATCTCAAAGACATACTGATCAGGGAGGGGTTTGTCAAGGAGAGGGACCTTATGGCGGCACTCTCGCGGGAATTATTTATCCCGTATCTGGAGTTATCCAAATATAAAATAGATTCTTCCATCATTCAATTTATCCCCGAGAAGATCGCACGCCAGTATAAAGTCATACCTTTGTCGAAGATCGGCAATGTCCTGACAGTCGCCCTGACAGACCCGTTGAACATCTTTGTCATCGATGACCTAAAAGTCATCACAGGCTACGATATAGACCTGGTTTTGGCAGGCGAAAAAGAAATTGTAAAGGTATTGGATAAGTTCTATAGTTCTTCGGCAACGTCCGAGGATATTTCATCACTTGTCGAGGAAGAGAAGAAGGGTGAAGGCGTTGAGGTCGTAAGGGTCGATGGGGCCCTTGAATTGGGTACTGTCTTAGAAGAAAGCGCCAAGGCGCCGATAGTCAAGATCGTTGATCTGGCTATAACCGAAGCCTTGAAAAAGCGCGCCTCGGATATTCATATAGAACCTATGGAAAAGGAACTGCGAGTGCGTTATCGCATCGACGGCCATCTTTATGACGTGTTCCGGCTGCCTAAAAAAAATCAGAATGCGATATTGGCAAGGGTGAAGATCATCTCCGGCCTAGATATTACCGAGGCAAGGCTTCCCCAGGATGGCAGGTTCAAGGTAAAGCTTAAAGACAGGGAGATTGATTTTCGCGTCTCGGCTTTGCCTACGACATTCGGCCAGAAGTTTGTCTTAAGGACCCTGGATAAGTCAAAGTTGGCTGTGGGCTTGGACAACCTTGGGTTGTCGCCGGAACCCTTGAGGCTTTTTTCCGAGGCTGTCAAGAAGCCGTACGGCATGATCCTTATCACCGGCCCTACGGGTTGCGGGAAATCAACTACGCTTTACTCTATTTTGAATAAGCTTAACACGCCGGAGTTGAATATTGTGACCATTGAGGACCCGGTAGAATACCAGGTTGAGGGCATTACCCAGATACCCGTTAAACCCGAGATCGGGTTGACATTCGCATCGGGTTTGCGTTCTGTGCTCCGCCAAAGCCCGGATGTTATCATGGTCGGAGAGATCAGGGATTCTGAAACCGCGGATATTTCCATAAAGGCATCTTTAACAGGCCAGATCGTTCTTTCTACGCTGCATACCAATGACGCGATAGGCGCTATCACGCGTTTGATCGATATGGGTGTTGAGCCGTTTTTGGTGGCCTCAAGCCTGATCGTCACTTCCGCAAAAAGATTATGCCGCAAGGTGTGCCTCCATTGCCGCGAAGAGATATCTATCCCTAAAGAAACCTGGAAAAAATTGGGCATTGACCGAGTTTTAAGAGGCGGGAAGAAACCAATGTTTTACAGAGGCAAAGGATGCACGCACTGCAACAATACCGGTTATTTTGAACGCATCGGTGTGCATGAAGTTTTAATGATCGACGATTCAGTGCGCGACCTGATAATCAAGCGCGCTTCATCCAACGAGATCAAGGAATTTGCTATTGAAAAGAAGGGGATGATGACGTTGCGCGATGATGCCATGCTCAAAGTAGTAGAGGGAGTGATCACATTGGAAGAGGCCATACAGGCGACCACTGAAGACTAAGGCAGTCCATGGTCTGTGGTCGATAGGGAGAATAGAAAGAAAGAGTAGAATAAAGAATGGTTTTAGCGTAAAATATAAAAAATGAATGAAGAAAAAGTTTTGATTATTGACAGTGAAGACTCGACTTGTAACCTCATCAAGTCTATTCTTTCTACGCGCGGTTTTCAGGTCAGCATAGCCCAGACCGCCAGGGTAGGTTTGCACCTTCAGGAAGAAAGTAAATGTTTTTTGATCTTCCTTGATCTTAATATCAAAGATCTGGATGCGCAATATATCATACGCGAAATAAATCGCCGGGATGAGATGATCGCGGTCATTATTTTAGGCTATCCCGACAGCTCAAATCTCGTCCAGGAGGCGTTGAATCTGGGCGTTACCGACTATCTTTATAAGCCTTTGAAATCCGATGAGGTTTATTTTAAAGCTAAGCATGCGCTGGAGCTGCGTAAGTTCACTTTCAATAACTCCAAGGCGTTAAAAGGCATCGAAGAGAGAAACCTCTCTTTGCAGAAGCAGAACCTGCTTTTGGCGCGGCGCATCGAAGAGAGCACTAAGAATTTATCGCGGCTTTATGAAGATTTGCGCGAGACATACATGCGCACTATAAAAGCCTTGGCCCACGCAATAGACGCCCGCGACCACTACACATATTCTCATTCGGATAATGTAACGCGTTACTCGGAATTGATCGCCCGACAGATGAATGTTGAAATGCAGTATATCGAGGACATCAAGGATGCATGCCAGCTGCACGATCTGGGAAAGATAGGCGTGCATGATAATGTTTTGAGCAAGCCCGGCGCTCTGACCCCGGATGAATTCAATGAAATAAAGGAGCATTCTCAAAAAGGCGCCCAGATACTTGAGCCGTTGAAGTTTATGGATAAAGTCATAGATATCGTGAAACACCATCATGAGCGCTGGGACGGTAAAGGATATCCGGACGGGTTAAAAGGAGAGGGTATTCCTTTGGGCGCGCGCATTATGTCTGTTGCCGACAGCTACGATGCCATGGTTTCCGCAAGGCCTTACCGAAAAGTCGGGCTGTCCGTCAATGAAGCTATCGAAGAGGTCAAGAAAAACAGCGGCGTCCAGTTTGACCCTGCGGTAGTAGAGGCCTTTTTAAAAGTCGTAGATAGATTTTAATATTTTGAAAGCAATATCCTAAACGGAGTGATATGTCCATATATAGTTACATCGCCAAAGAGAGCCAGGGATTGAGGGTCAAGGGCATACTTGAAGCCAGGGATGAGCAGGATGCTGTTACGGTTTTGCGCAAGAAAGGCTTGATAATAATCTCCGTAAAAGAAGAGAGGTTAAAAGCTGTCAGGGAAAGCGCGATCAAACTTGATGACTTGGTTGTTTTTTCGCGGCAGCTGGCTACTATGGTGGAAAGCGGGATCACTCTGGTCCAGGCGCTGCACATATTAAGCGAACAGGCGGAGAACAAGATCCTGTCTAACGTGACGCTTAAGATAAAAGACGACATAGAGGGCGGTTCAAGCCTGCATGAAGCTTTGGGGAGGCATCCGAAAATATTTTCCAATCTTTATGTCAACATGGTGAAGGCGGGTGAAACATCAGGCCTATTGGATGAGATATTAGACAGGCTGTCTACTTATTTAGAAAAATCAGCCGCTCTGCAGCGTAAAGTTAAATCTTCGCTCGTCTATCCGGTTGTAGTAATATCAATGGCCATTCTTATCACAGTAGTTTTGCTTATCAAGGTCGTCCCGACGTTTAAAGGTATTTTTGCTTCTTTGGGCGGAACATTGCCTCTGCCTACGCAGATCTTGATAGCGATCTCCGATACTCTTCGGAAGTTCTTTTTATTCGTTGTTATTGCTTTTGGGTGTATGGGTTTTCTCGTTAAGAAATATATCTCTACACCTAAAGGCCGATATCAATTTGATTACAGAAGTTTAAAGATGCCTGTTTTTGGCCCTTTGTTGCGCAAGGTCGTTGTTGCCAAGTTTTCGCGCACACTCGCTACGCTGGTCAAGAGTGGAGTGCCTATTTTAAACGCGTTGGATATCGTAGGAAAAACCTCCGGTAATATGGTGGTCGAGGAAGCGGTAAACAATGCGCGTATTTCCATCAAGGAAGGTGAGCCTATATCAGACCCCCTTTCTAAGAGCGGTGCTTTTCCGCCGATGGTAGTGCGTATGATCTCCGTTGGAGAACAGACCGGCCAATTGGAGAAAATGCTCAATAAGATCGCTGATTTCTATGATGAACAGGTAGATGCTGCGGTTAGCGGTTTGACTTCCATGATCGAGCCTTTGGTCATTGGGATCCTTGGTATTATCATCGGCGGTATCGTGGTTGCCCTCTTTATGCCTATCTTTAAGATAACAGAACTTATCAAGTAGCAAGGGCTGTTCATCGAGGTCCGACCTCGCCCCCGAATGGCGAGGTCGGACCTCGATGGTCGTCTTGTAATCAGTTGTTCGGGATGCTATACTTATATTGGAAATCGGAAGTAGTAAAGGGTAAACCACCCCCGCTGTTTCGCTTTGCGAAGCAAAGCGAAACAAAGCGACGGGGGCCCTGACGGGTTCGAAAGAGTGGGGCACAAAGCTACAGGGCCTAATCATTTATTATAATGGAAGGCAGCCAGTTGCCGAAAAGCATGTGTGCCTATTCTCATTGGATTTGTTAGAGAATAGGTTTTTTATTTGTCGCAGAAAGCGGCACACCGGCCTTTCCGATTAGGCCGGGTGAATAATTTAACTTGCTTATAAGGAAGGAGGTGAGTTATAATAAAAAAGCATAAACGACAGACTTTGCGCTAAAACATGCTCCGAATCCAGGCATCGTATTATTTTCTAGAGCGAGAGCGTAAAGTTAATCTTTGTCATGAAAGGAGGAGAGCAAAGATGCGTTCAAAAAAAGGTTTCACGCTTGTTGAGATCATGATAGTTGTCGCCATCATCGTTCTTTTGGCAGCTATCGCCATACCGAACTTGCTAAGAGCCAGATTAAGCGCAAATGAAGCTACAGCTATTGCTGCTATGAGGACTATCAGCACAGCGGCAGAGAGCTATAGGGCAGGCCAGTCACCACCGGCTTATCCTAGCGCTTTGGCCAGTTTGTCCAATGCAACGCCTCCGTATATTGATTCTGTTTTAGGCGGCGGCAACAAATCCGGTTATACGTTCAACTGGTCAGGGAGCGGCAATACATACAGCGTTACCGCAACGCCCCAGACAGCGAACGTGACTGGCGTCCGCGACTTCTTCGTGGATCAGTCAGGAGTTGTCAGAGTCGGTACAACTTCCGCAGGTACTCCTATTGAGTAATGTTTTGTTTGTTTTTTTACCCCGCCCCTTCTTAAAAAGCATTTAGAAGGGGCGGGCTTTTTTGTTGTACACCAGGAATTCTTTTGATGAAGCAAAAACAATTATTTGTGATCTTGGTTCTACTTGCCGCTGTTTTTCTCGCCTACGGTAATTCCCTTAAAGGCCAGTTTATCTGGGACGATAAGCCTCTTATTGCAGAGAACCCTCTTTTAAAAGATCCAAATCTTTGGGGAAAGGCCTTTACCGTTGAGCTCTATGAAGGATCGCGCGCCAACTATTACAGGCCGCTGTTGACGATAACATTCATTCTAAATTCTTTGTTTTTAGGTTCAGTCCCGGCGGGCTATCATCTCGTAAATATCCTGCTCCATTTTTTAGTCGGGTATCTATTGTGCTTGTTATTAGAGAAAATAACGGGGAGTTTGTCTGTTTCACTTGTTGCAAGCCTCGTTTTTCTGATACACCCGATCCATGCACAGGCCGTTACCTATATATCAGGCAGGGCAGACCCCTTAGCAGCTATTTTTCTGCTGTTATCCGTGTTTTTTTACATCAATGCCGAAATGGGCAGGGGGAAGTACGGGATAAGTCTTCTTTGTTTTATGTGCGCCTTGTTGGCCAAGGAAACCTCTGTCATGCTGCCGGTGGTATTATTGGGCCTGGATCTTCTGCAAGGCGCGCAAAAAAAAATTAAAATAAAAAAGGAGTTGCCGTTCTTTTTAATAGCCGGCCTCTACTGTGTGTTAAGGTTAGGCCAGCTTAATTTTTCTCAAGGTAACCCATTCCTTGCCAAAAAAGGCTTCGCGTTGCTTCAGATAGGCTTTTTCGAGCGGTTTATATTATTTTTAAAGACGCTTGCGATCTATATCGGTTCTTTTTTTGTGCCTGTCCATCTGCATATGGAAAGGATCATCTCCGACGAAAAAATTTATCATTCTTATTGGGCAGGTATTATTTTTTGCTGCCTGCTTATGGGTTTTGTTATCCGGGGTATGCTAAAGTGCGATATACGCATAAGGCGGGCGGCACTTTTCTTTCTTTTCTGGTTTTTTGTCTGGCTCCTGCCTCAATCCGCATTTGTGTTTCCTAAGATTATGGCAGAACATTTTTTATATCTACCTTCGATGTCTCTTTGTTTTATGCTTGCTTTCTGGATAAATATTATAGAAAGAAGCCTTATTAAGAAATTGTTATTAGGGACGGTTCTTTTTTATTTTGCATTTTTAACCTGGCAGCAAAACAAGGGCTGGTTGGATGAAATGTGTTTTTTCAAGAGGACAGTGTATTATGCGCCTACAAGCATCAGGGCGCGCGACAGCCTGGCAGCTCTTTATCTCCAAGAAGGCAGGTATTCCGATGCTGAATTGGAATATATGAAGATCCTGGATTCAAGAGATAAGTTCGCCGGTCAACAGGGTGCGCAAGTAGTAGAGGCAGCAGCCTTGTATAATCTCGGCATCCTATATGAAAAAACCGGAAGGCCTATTGAGGCGCTGGCCGCTTATAATTCCGCAGTAGCCATAAATCCAAAAATGGAGAAGGCCTATAATAATGTTGGACTGGTTTACCAGCAGCAAGGCGAAGTTAAAAGGGCTGAAGAGTTTTTTAAAAAGGCAATTGAACTGGATGGGCTTTTTTATCAGGCCATGAATAATCTTGCCCAGCTATATGCCCAAGAGAACCGCCTTGATGAGGCTATCAGGCTGTGGAATGCCGCTCTTATTGTTTATCCCGGCTATGAAACCGCGAAAAAAAACATCATTATCGCTAATAAGTTGATTAATAAAGATTGACTTGGCTATTTTCTTATAAGATAATATTCAACATAAAGTTATGAAAAGAAAGAATAGCGGTTTTACTCTCCTGGAACTCATGATCGCCGCGGCCATTATTATCGTGGCTTTGGCTGGTTTATTGTCGACCTATGTGGCGTGTTTTGAATTAAACGAAACTACAAGGAATACTAACTTGGCCCTCAATGCCGCACAGAAGGCTATGGAAGAAATAAGGAGTTCCACTTTTAGCGGCATAGCCTCTGCCTATAATGGATACAACTTCGCTGTATCCGGAATGGCCGTAAATAAGAGTGTCGGCCGAGTTTATGTAGACAGCACAGATCCCAGCCTGTTGAATATAACCATAGGTGTGTGTTGGGAGCAGAAGGGCGATAAGATCATCGGCGAGTGCCAGGAAGTTTCCGGGGCTTTGGTTTTCTCTGATGCAAACAGTAATAACGTCCTTGATTCTCCGGTAGAATTATCTACATTAATGGCGCAGCGATGAAAAAAGGTTTTACACTCATAGAAGTTTTAGTCGTTGTCTTTTTGGCTAGTATTATTTTTTCCGCGCTTTTTATGGTGATGTCGAGCGGCCGCACCACTTGGTACTCTGCCGATACGCAGATCTCCTTGCAGCAAGAGATGAGAAAGGCCATGCGGCAGATAGCGGATGATATGCGCCAATCCGGCATATCGCAGATCTCTATCCCGGCAGACAGCACCACTTATAGCTCCATTTCTTTCAATGTTTCAGAAGGCGCCGGCGCTTCCGGCGTCATTAACTGGAGTTCAAGCCCCATAAACTTTAGTTTATCCGGCGGCCAGATCATAAGGACGGATGGTTCGACTACGCGGGTTTTGGCGAATAATATAACGTCTTTGGGATTTACAAGGCAATTCACGTCTCCTAAAGTTGTCAGGACCAATATTACTGCCCAGAAGACCAGTGCTTTTGGCGGCGTATTGAATGCTACTTTGGATTCTGCTGTTGCTTTAAGGAATTAATAAACAGAGGAGTTTTTATGTTAAACCGGCGGAGAGGGTCGATATTGATAGCAGCATATATTGTCTTGCTTTCCCTTTTGATCTTTGGCGGGATTTTTTTCGCTCGTTCAATTTCAGATAGGAAGCTTTTTGATATTAATCGCGAAAGACAGGAGGCCTTTTATCTGGCTGAATCTGCAGTTGACCGCGGGATTGAGGAATTAAGAGCTAATAGCAGTTATGCAGGCACATCCTCGCCTGTGGCTTTTGGCAGGGGGGAATATGAGATCGTAGTTACGACTTTGAGCTCTTCAAGAAAAATGATCATGGCATATGGTTATGTTCCGAACAAAACCCAGAAAAGGGCACAGCGTACGATCGAGGTGATCACCAAGGCTGAAACGCCGCCTGATTTTTTCGATTATGCAATTTATTCAGCTAATGATGTCGATTTTAATGGCAACAGCTATGATGTTACCGGCGACGTGATCTATGCTGATACAATAGATAACGAGGGCCGTGTAGTTGGTACCGTTACTCCTGACCCTACAATTTCGCCGCTGGCCCAGTTTGACTTTGCGGCAATGAGAGAGATAGCCGTTGCCCAGGGCAATCTTTACGACAGCAGCCGTCTCGATGATGTCCAGACAGGGAGTGATAGCTTTCCGGGTGATTTTTGGTATTCTGATCCTACTGATCCGTCTGATCCAACCACCGGTATTCCCAATGTTGTTTATGTTGAAGGAGACATGGTTTTAAACGGTAATATAGGAATAATAGGCGGATTTTTTCTTGTAGTTGGCGATGTATTGACGGACCCGGACGCTACTTATGATACGACGATAAACGGCATCGGAGAGATCGCCGGCTGTATCTATACAACCGGCGATTTTAGGATCAACGGCGGCGGCGGAGGTTTAAATGTTGACGGGGGCGTCTGGGCAGGCAATGAAGCAAGGTTAAACGGTAATGCCAATATCGCATATAATCAGGATTATATGTATAGCATAAAAGCCATGGTTGAAAGTCAGAGTCTGGGTTCAGTGGTTCAATTGTTTAGCTGGAGAGAAATAGAATGAAATTTGTTGAGCAGGCCGTAGGGCAGGCAAAGGAACTGTTTACAAAATCTTTGGCGCAGACTTCTGCGCCTGTCGGTTCTCTGGGTGTTGATATCGGTTCTTACGCGGTGAAGATCGTGCGCCTGGAAGCCGGCAAGGACGGCGTAAAAGTTTTAGGCTGCGGCGTGGAGAAGGTGGCCGAGAGAAATTACCGGGATGCCTTGAGTAAGGCCATGGTCAAGGCTAAGGTTTCTCCTGACCAGGCTGCAGTGCTTTCAGTAGCCGGCCAAGGCGTTGTCTCGCGCTATATTGAACTGCCTTTGATGAATAAGTCCGAATTGGAATCTTCCATGAAGTTTGAGATTGAAAAATACGTGCCTTTCCCCGTAGGGGAAGTTTCAGCGGATTATGCCGTAATACACGAGATGCGGGATAAGGCTAAAATGTGTGTTTTGATAGCCGCTGCCAAAAATGACCTTATTTCTAAAAAATGCAATCTGGCAAAAGAAGTGAACTTAAATCTCAAGGCCATTGATTTGGATTGCCTTGCTTTGGCAAATTTTGCCGTTGAGGTGGCAGGCCTGCGCGATAAAGGCAGCTGCTGCGGCATTATCAATATCGGCAAGACAGCTTCCAATATTAACATCTTGGTTGAAGGCGTCCCGTATTTAAGCCGCGATATTTTTATCGGGGGGGATGATATCACCAAAAAGATGATGGAGGACCTGGAATTAGAGTATGCCGAGGCTGAAAAGTTAAAAGCTAACCCTGGTGCAAAGAAAGAAGAGCTCATGAGCACCTGGGATCCGATTTTAAATAATCTTTCGGCCGAGATCCGCGTATCTCTGGATTATTTTGAAGCAAGGAACAATAGGGCGGTGAGCAAGATCTATATCACCGGAGGTTCCAGCCGTCTTGACGGTATTGAGGCTTATCTAAAGCAGCTTTTATCTGTTGAGATCAATAAATTAGATTACTGCGGGAAACTTAAGTTTGATGAGTCCGTTAATGTCAAAGAGTTTGAGGCTTCGAGCGACCTTTTGTCCATAGCATTGGGCCTTGCCTTACGATGATAACCATTAATCTTTTGCCTTTTTCTTTGCGTAAAACTGAAAGAAGGATAAGCCTTCCTACGAATTTTCCTTATAAGATCTATTTATTTGGGATCGTAGCTGTGTTGTTATTTCTGCATTTTTCTCTTTTCTCGCTTGCTGTAATTAAAAAGGTCCAGATCATGGGTTTAGAGGGCAGATGGGATAAGATGGAGCCTCAATCGAAAGAATCAGCTGCCATCAAAAAAGAGATAAAAGATCTTGAGGCCCAAGCGGGCCTTCTTAGCGGTTCCTTTGAACGCAAGGCAAGCCTTACTGAAATAATGTCCGGCCTTAATGCCGCCGTTCCTAAAGGGCTATGGTTGGAGAGTTTTTCATACGGTGACGAAGGCCTTGTGATACAGGGTAGTGTAGTTTCTTTAGAGCAGAACGAGATGACCATTATCGGCAAGTTTCTCCAGGACCTGAAAGGCAATAAGGTGTTTGGGTCGGTATTTTCCAAGATCGAGCTTAGTTCCGTTCAGCGTCGCACTGTCAAAACATATGATGTCGTAGATTTTGTTTTTACCGGGGATTTAAAAAAATGAAGCTGATGGACATGAATGAGGTTTTAGAAAAACTTAAGTCTTTAAAAGATAATGCCAAAGCCCTTGTTGTTGTCTTCTCTGTTGTTCTTTTGTTGGATGGTTTTGTCCTTGTGCGCGCTCAATTCATTCCTTTGATGCGCATGTGGTCAAAGGCCAGTAAGGTAAAGGCAGACATCCGCCAGGCCGGAGTCGATTCTAAATCCGAAACGGTTTTTAAAAGCAGGCTTAGCGATTTGAATACCGAGATGGCTAATTTAAATAAGAAGGTGGTGGCAGAAGAGGAATTGCCTCAAGCTTTGGAGACTATTTCGAAGTTTGCCGGGATCAGTACGGTCAAGATATTGAAGATCAGGCCAATGTCAGAAGCCAGGCATGCACAGAAGACAGTCAAGGTAAGCAACGAAGAGGAGCTTGTGCGGGAGAAGATCTCTGTTACTGCTATAGCGGGCTTTACCCAGTTGGGCCGTTTCCTTGCACTTATTGAGAACTCGCCCGTGTTCTTTGATGTTAGAAAATTGGAAATAAGGGCGGGCAGTCAGGAGAATATGAAGCACTCTGTCACAATATTCCTTGATGTTATCTTAAGAAAGTCATAAAATGAAAGCCATTGAGAGCCATCTTTGTAGAGAGACAATGAAAGTAGCGGTATTTTTGGTAACGTTCGCGTGGGTCTCTCTGGCCGCAGCAGACGAGTATGTGTTTAAGCAGCAAATGAAAAGAGACCCTTTTGTGCCGCTTATTACGCCTGCCGGCTTTCTTGTGAATTTAGAACCTTCAGATGAAAAGAATATTAGTTTGGAAGGCATAATGTTCGACCCAAAAGGCGATTCTATGGCAATAGTTAACGGCGAGCTCGTGCATGTAGGCGATGCTATAGGTAGCGCGGTTGTAAGCAGTATAGAACCGAACAAGGTCACTATTATCCAGGATAACGAAAAAATTGAGGTCGAACTTAGGGGGGAGGAATAAATGAGGATACGAGGGAAAACCAAGCATCTTTTTACCGCCTTTTTTTGTATCGTTTTTTTAGGTATTTTAGGGCCCGTTGTTGTATATGCGCAGGGTAATGAGACTGCGGCTGCAGAATCTCAAAGTGCGCCAACGGCAGTGGCGCCTGCTTCCGATACCATGCAGGCCATCGAACAGCCTCAAGGCCAACCGGTTCAACCAATAGAAGAGGTGGTTGAAAAGCCTGAATTGATAACACTTGATTTTAAGGAAGCTGATATTCGCGATGTCTTGAAGGTCATTTCTTATAAGAGCGGGGTCAATATTGTGGCTAGCCCGGAAGTTGCCGGCACCGTAAATGTTCGTATCACGGATGTGCCCTGGGAAAGGGCGATGGACGTTATTTTAAAGACGTACGGTTATGCCTATGATAAGCAGGATACTATCATCATGGTGGCGCCTTTGGAAAAATTAACGGCACAGAGAAAAATGGAGCAGGACCTGGCACAAGTTCAGCCTACGGTGACCGAAGTAGTTGAGCTTAAGTATATTGATGCTGTGGATGCCAAGAAGGCGATTGAACCGCAGCTTTCCCCTCGCGGCCGCGTTACTATTCTGGAAGTAACGGGGCAGTCTGGCTGGGGTTTTGGCGGGTCTTTCAGGGAAAAACGCGCCCGCGGGACCGAGGTAGCAAGCCGTTCCAAGATGTTGATCGTTTCCGATATCCCTCCGGCCTTGGAAAAAATCAAGATGGTCCTAGATCTTATAGACGTTAAGCCCAGGCTGATCCTTATCGAAACACGGCTGGTCGAAGTTAATCGAAATAAGCTTAAAGATTTTGGTTTTGATTACGCGACCGGTGACGCTGGGTCAGCAACGAATCCAACGACTTCGCCCTTGACCGTCAACACAGATAATATTGCCAATGCTTTGAACGTTGGCGGACGTTCTTTGGGTAATGTTGTGACACCTGCTGTTTTTGGGCCGCAAGCAACCGCTATAACCGCGGCTAATACAGGGATGCAGCTTGTTTTCCAGAAGTTGTCAGGTACGAAATTCGAAGTCCTACTCCATGCATTGGAAGAGAACGTTATCACGAATACGCTTTCGGCGCCTAATATCATGACTTTGGATAATCAGGAAGCAACGATCCTGGTTGGCGAGCAGTTCCCTATCATTAACACTACGGTCTCAAGCGACACCGCCAATACCGTGGGCGTCTCTCTTCAGGAATACAAGGATATAGGCATCCAGCTTAATGTTGTGCCGCAGGTAGCAGGTAAAAATAGGGATTACATCAATATGATCATCCATCCGGCTGTGACTACTGAAGGTACATTGATCGAAAATAAGTATCCGCGTATTACGACGCGTGAAGCCCAGACCCAGGTCTTGATCAAAAGCGGCGATACCATAATGATCGGTGGGCTTATAAAAGACGTAAAAAATGAGAGTGTGCAGGGCATACCTTTTTTAAGAAAGATTCCTCTTCTCGGCAAGGTGTTTGAAAGAAAGACATACGATACGGAAAAAGTTGAGTTACTTATTTTTATCACAGCGCACATTGTTGACGATAAAAATCTGACCGCCGAACAATTAGCTAGCTTAGAGGAAAGATTAAATCTGCGGCCGGCGCAGAAGTAATTCTTCTAGAAAAGTTTTTAAAAAATGCCAAAGGGATAGCCCCCGCACATTCTGTCTTTAGCGGGGGTTATTTTGTATAAAGGGAAAGAATGAATGGCGAATAGTTTCAAATTTATTTTTGCTAAAGATGCGGATATGATCTACATATCGCACTTGGATCTGATGAGGCTTTTATCGCGCGCTGCCAGGAGAGCAGATATGCCTGTTGAGCTGACACATGGGTTCAACCCTCATTTCCAGATCAGGCTAAGACGAGCGCTTAAACTTGGGGTGCCTTCAGCTCACGAAGAGGGCGAGATCATTTTGAGAAGGGACATTGAAGGATTGGAATTAATGAAAATGTGGCAAAAAGAATTGCCGACTGGTATCGAGATTTTGGAGGTAAAACGTGACCCATTCGACAGAGCTCAGGGTCATCCTGAGCGACTGCAAGGGTAAGGAGTCGAAGGATGAAGAAAAAAGAAATACTAATTAATTATGAGCAGCAGGAAAGGCGGGTAGCTATCCTGGAGGACAACCGGCTCGAGAATTATTTTGTCGAGCGTGCCCAGGATAGGACGACATTAGGGAATATTTATAAGGGGAAGGTGGAGACTATAGTGCCTTCGGTTGGCGCGGCATTTGTCAATGTCGGTGGCGAGAAGAACGGTTTTCTCTATTTAAACGATACGGCCAGCCTTGCCATGGAAGAAGAGATCGATGTGGGCAATGGCGGCCGCAAAGCCGTACCTCCGGTTTTAAAGGAGGGGCAGGAACTTATTGTGCAGGTCACAAAAGAGCCGTTTGGCACAAAAGGGCCTCGCCTGACAACGCACATCAGCCTCCCTGGCAGATATCTGGTTTTGATGCCTTTTGAGAAGCACTTTGGTATCTCCAAGAGAATAGACGATGAGGCAGAGCGCCGCAGATTGCGTTCTATTTTAGAGGAGCTAAAGATTCCGCAATCAATGGGGCTTATAATCAGGACAGTTGCCTGGGGCGCGACAGGTAAGGAGTTGCATCGCGACTTAGCGCTTCTGTTACGGCTTTGGGAGAATATTGAGAAAGCGTCAAAGAAGAGAAGCGCTCCATTTTTGATCTATGAGGATTATGATCTAGTATTGCGCATGTTGCGCGATTATTTTAACGAAGAGATCGGTTCCATCTGGATCGATTCTAAAGAAGAGTTCAAGCGAGTTTTAAGGTTTGTAAAATCATACATGGGCCGCCTTGCTCATACTGTCCTTTATTACAGGGAAAAGGCGCCTTTGTTTGAAAAAAAGGGCATAGAGCAGGATATTGAACGCCTGTATTCCAGCAAGGTATTTTTAAAAAGCGGTGCCTATATTGTTATTGAGCCTACGGAAGGGCTCACTGTTATTGACGTAAATAGCGGAAAATTCCGCAAAAGGAATATATCCCAGGAAGAGATGGCGTTTGCCGTTAACAGTGAATCTGCGCGCGAAATAGCCCGTCAGCTAAAACTGCGCGATGTCGGCGGGATCATCGTGATAGATTTTATTGATATGATGGAGGAGAGGCACCGCAGGGAGATGGTCAATGTTTTCAAATCGGCACTTGCGAGCGACCGCGCTAAGACAGATATCTTAGGGCTTTCGAAATTAGGGCTTGTACAGATGACGCGTGAGCGCACGCATCGCACTTTAGAGAGCATCTCGTACCAGGATTGTCCCTATTGCCACGGGAAAGGAAAAGTCAAATCAGCCTTTTCGATAGCAGTAAGCGCCATGAGGGAGCTTAAAAATCACTTAAGTAACACCAAGGCTCATAAAGTAATGTTGGAAGTCAATTCGGAAGTGGCGGCCAGCTTAAATAATGAGAATTTCCAGGCGTTGCGCAATATTGGCCGCAGGTTCGGAGCGAGAGTTGAGGTCAAGGCAAATCAAGCCTTCCATATAGAGAAGGTGGTGATGTCTTAAAGGCGCCTACGTACTGACGTCGCCATTGACGCTTTGGGAGGCGTGTGTTATAGTAACGTTTCTATAGCCATATAAAACAATCCGAATAGTAAATTTACCCCCTGCTGATTTACTAAGTAAATCAATACGCTGGGGGTTAATTTGCATACCAAAGATGGAGGGCAAATTAATGTACGCGATTATTGATGTTGGCGGTAAGCAGGAAAAGGTTGTGGTCGGTGATTGCCTTACGATCGATCGCATCTCCAATAAGAAAGACGTGACCTTCAGCCATGTTCTTTTATTGAGTGATGGTGATAAGGTCACTGTGGGCGCGCCTTACGTAAAAGGGGCAAAGGTTTCGGCAGTTGTCCTTGGAGAGACAAGGGGGCCCAAAGTCATATCGTTTAAATACCGTCGGAGAAAAAGCTCCAGGGAAAAAATCGGCCATCGGCAGGATCTGACTAAGGTAAAAATAACAGATATATCGGTTACCAACGGTTAATAGCAGTTAACAATAGTTAATAACAGTTACTGAAAAATATAAAACCAGATTTTGCAACCGATATTAACCGCTTTTAACTTTTTTTATTGTGTTTATTGATAACGCTAAGATACATGTAAAGGCCGGTGACGGGGGTAAGGGGTGCAGCAGTTATTTTCGCGATACCCGCGTTGAGCATGGAAAAGCTAATGGTGGAGATGGCGGTGACGGCGGACACGTGATCATGCGCGCTGACCCCAGCATCTACACGCTGTTGGATTTTCAGTATCAGCGGCATTTTAAGGCAGAAAGCGGAAAACACGGTTCCAGTAGCGATAAATCCGGCGCCCGCGGCCAGAATAGTATTATTCGTGTGCCGGTCGGTACAGTGGTCAGTGATATGACTACGGGATGCCTTATCCGGGACATGAATGAACCGGGCGTAGAAGTTGTTGTTGCCCAAGGCGGGCCAGGGGGCCATGGGAATAGCCGCAAGCGTGACGCCGAGCCAGGAGGGCCGGGAGAAGAGCGGGAACTTGAGCTAAACCTAAAGCTAATCGCCGATGTAGGTATCGTTGGTTTCCCGAATGCCGGAAAATCAACGTTGATTTCAAAGATCTCGAACGCAACACCAAAGATAGCCAGCTATCCTTTTACCACAAAGGCGCCGTCGTTAGGCGTTGTATTGCGCGAGGATGATGATTCGGAATTTATTATTGCTGATATACCCGGCCTGATCCGGGGAGCGCATCTTGGCCGCGGGCTAGGTGACCAGTTCTTAAAGCATGTTGAGCGCACGAAGATCCTTATACATCTTGTCGACATGGCAGGCGTAGACGGCAGAGATCCGTGTGATGATTACAGGGTGATAAATTCGGAATTAAAGGCATTTTCGAAAGAATTGGCAAAGAAAAAACAGATACTTGTAGCTAATAAGATGGATCTATCAGCGGCCAAGGCAAATATCAGAAATTTCAAAAAACAATTTAAAAAAAAGATCCTGGAGATATCGGCTTTAGAATCTAATGGGCTGGAGGCATTGCTTGAAGCGATCGTCAAAAACCTCAAAAAAGATAGTTATTAAGGTCGGTTCAAGCGTTTTGACCGGCGGTGGAACATCCATTGTTGCAGAGAACCTAAGCCGCATTGTGCGCCATATCGATCGTTTTGTAAAAGAAGGCATAGACGTAATTTTAGTGACTTCAGGGGCTATTGCGAGCGGTTTGTCCGTTTTGGGGCTTAAAAAACGGCCGTCGGAACTTTCGGAATTGCAGGCGTCAGCCGCTGTCGGCCAAAATATCCTTATGCATGCTTATAGTATCGAATTCAGAAAGTACGATCTTGAGTGCGCTCAAATATTGCTGACTAAAGACGATTTTAGGGACCGCAAAAAGTATCTTCGTAATACCATTGACACTCTCCATAAGCATAAGATCGTTCCTATTATCAATGAGAATGATTCCGTGTCTGTGGACGAGATAAAGTTCGGAGATAATGATATTCTTTCTGCGCACGTAGCAGTTTTAGTAGAGGCTGATTGTTTATTGATCTTAACCGATATCGGCGGCTTGTATGAGAATTTTGACGCCAAAACGAAAACAGGCAAGCTGATTGAAATAGTTGAAAAGATCGATTCCAGGATAGAAAAGTTGGCATGTGGCACGGATAATGCTTCTTGCGTCGGGGGGATGTCTTCTAAGATCGAATCCGCTAAAATAGCGACTAACGATGGAGTTCCGGTTTTTCTAACCAGCGGGTTTAAAGATGAGCTAAAATTGGATTTTCTGCCGGTGTCGAATTTTAACGCACATCGCGCCGACGGGACCATTTTTCTAGCGGGTAAAAAATGAATAAGGCACAAAGAGGATTACTATTTAAGAAATTGAGCAAGTTAGCGTCTGCGGCGAAAGTTGCATCACGCGTCTTGGCAACGCTTTCAGCAGAGAAGAAGAACTCTGTTTTGGCCGGCATGGCTGACGCGTTGTCGGCTAATATGGACGCAATACTTGCGGCAAATGCGCAAGACCTGAAAAATGCTAAAAAAAAGGGCCTATCCCAGGCATTTATCGAGAGACTTACGCTGACAGATAAGCGTATAAATGAAATGGCCCAGTCTTTACGTGAGATTGCAACCCTCGATGATCCTGTGGGCCGACAGATAAGGTCATGGACGCGTCCGAATGGCTTGAGTATCTCCAAAGTTAGCGTCCCCATAGGAACGATCCTTATTATTTATGAGTCAAGGCCGAACGTTACCTCTGATTGCATCGGGTTATGTTTTAAATCCGGCAATGCGGTTATTTTACGCGGCGGCAGCGACGCTATTTGTTCTAATCAGGCGATCTTTGCGATTTTGGAAAAAATCGTTCTTGCCGCCGGCTTGCCAAAGTGTGTCATCACCTTAGTTAAAGAGATTGACCGCCGGGCTGTTGATATTCTATTGTCTTTGGATCAGTATATCGACCTAGTTATGCCGAGAGGCGGAGAATCTTTGATAAAGGAAGTGCGCGAAAAGTCGAAGATCCCGGTAATCAAGCACTACAAAGGGATCTGTCATGTTTTTGTGGATGAATCAGCGGATTTCGCCATGGCCCAACGCATTATTTTAAATGCCAAAATACAGCGTCCCGCTGTTTGCAATGCTATGGAGACTTTGCTTGTCCATGAAAAGATAGCGAAAGATTTTCTGCCGACGATGATCGAGGCGCTGCAGGATGCCAGAGTGGAAATACGGGGGGATTCTGCGACGCGTAAGTTAGTCAAGGGCCTAAAGTGTGCGACCGTTGAGGATTGGTCCACTGAATACCTGGATTTGATCTTGTCCGTAAAGGTCGTAAAAACAGTCGATGAGGCCATAGCCCATATAAATCATTACGGCTCTAATCATTCGGATACGATCGTCACGCAGGATAATGAGTGCGCCGATAAGTTTTTAAAAGAAGTCGATTCTGCCTGTGTCTATGTGAACGCCTCCACGCGTTTTACCGACGGTTACCAGTTTGGTTTTGGCGCAGAGATCGGAATATCTACGGATAAATTGCACGCACGAGGGCCAATGGGGTTGGAAGAGTTGACGACGTATAAGTATGTGATTCGCGGATCTGGGCAGATCCGCGAATAAATTTCAAATGTCAAATGACAAATATCAAATTAATTCCCAATTCCAAAATCCCAATCTTTGTAAATTTGTCATTGGTTTTTTGGTTGTATTAATTTGTCATTTGGATTTTGTCATTTGTCATTCAATATCACTTGAGTCCAAATTAGCGATTGAAAAAGCCTAATCGCGTCCTTAAAATTGTTGGTGAAGCACACCACAACCTTGCCGATACTCGTCGGCATATAAGGAGGATTAGGCTATGGCCCATCATAACACAATCTTGGGACAG
>JACRLT010000038.1 GCA_016235185.1 Candidatus Omnitrophota bacterium | reverse complement strand
TATTGCGTCTCGTCTTGCGGCTTGGACACCAAAGCAATCCTACGTTATGTGGAACATCAGGGAAGGGAAGACACAGGGCAACTGAAACTCGAACTTTGAAAGGGAAAGAAGCCGCCGACTCCTGTCGGCGGAGTATCACTATAAAATGATTGATTGAAACCCGATGAAAAAACAAATACTTACGATACTTCTGGTTATTGGGCTTGCAGGATGTTCAAAGGCTGATCTTGATATCTGGAGGGCTGGTTATCTATCGCGATTTTCGCAAAGATCGGCTCAAGCGGCCATTGATCTTTATCAGGACGCGCTAACGCATGTCCCTGAAGGCGCAAGGGCCGGTGTTATCCGCATCAAATTGGGAAAGATGTATCTTGGCTCCGGAGACTACGTAAAAGCCGCAGAGCAATTCCGCCGTGTATCATCACAGGAGGCCAATGAGCTGTTGGCGCGAGCCTTATTGAAAAATGCGGATTATACCGGGGCGCTGGAGGTCTTTAATAAGATCGGAGACAAAGGCAGCGACGCATATCTTTATGATTATGCCTTGGCTGCGGAGAAGAGCAATCTATATGACCAGGCCTTGCGCATTTATGCCTTGATACAGAAGGATGTGTCTCTTAAAGGCAAGGCTGGCGAGCGTATCAGTGCGATCAGTTTGGCCAGCGCTAAAGGATCGTTTGCAGGGATCGATAGTGAGCTCATAAAGAAGATACAGGCCAGCCCTTCGCAAGAAGACTATCCTGATGCAAGCGCTGTCTATCTTTTGATAGACGAGGATATCGAACTCACCCCGGATAACCGTCAGATAGACCAAGTGCATTATGTCTTAAAGGTCTTGAACGACCGCGGCAAGGAAATGTTTTCCGAGGTGAGCCTTGGGTATGACTCTACGTATGAAAAATTGGAGCTGGAATATGCGCGGACCATCAAGCCCGACGGTACCGTTGTCACTGTCGGGGACAAAAATATCCGTGACGTCTCGGTGTACCTTAATTTTCCTCTCTACAGCAATGCGCGCGTGCGTATCATTTCTATGCCCGAGATAGCCCCGGGTTCTGTCATAGAGTACAAGGCGAAGCTGACAAGGACCCAGCTGCCTAACAAAAAAGATTTCGATACGGCTTACTGGCTCCAGGCAGATGAGCCTATTGTCTTACAAAGATGCCGCATCAGTGTGCCTGAAGGCAGGCTCCTTAAACATAAGATCGTAAACTCCGAGTATAATACTTTTGGTTTTGATATGGCGCCGAAAGTCCGGAAAGAGGGTGGCAAAGATATATATTCTTTAGAGCTTGCCGATGTGCCGCAGATCGTGCCTGAACCAGGTATGCCGCCTGTATCGCGGGCCAATCCGTACATCTTGTTTTCAACATTCGACAGCTGGCAGGATATTTATACATGGTGGCGCGATCTTTATCGGGAGAAGATAGTTCCCGACGCAGACATCAAGGCCAAAGCCCTCCAGCTTGTGAAGGATAAAAAGACCAGCCAGGATAAGATCCGCGCTATTTATAACTTCTGTACCCAGGAGATCCGTTATGTCGCGGTGGAGTACGGCGATGCCGGCTATGAGCCCCATCGCGCATCCGAGATATTCCAAAACAAATACGGCGACTGTAAAGATAAAGCCATCTTGCTAGTTTCGATGCTAAACAGCGTAGGCATAGAAGCTTATCCTGTATTGATCAGCACTTTTGATTCTTTGGACGTTCAGGAAGATGTGCCGACCATCTCGTTCAATCACGCCATCGCCGCGGTAGAGATCGACAAAAAAATAGTCTTTATGGATGCGACCGGCAGTACTGTTGCCTTCGGCGACCTACCGGCGGGCGACCAGGATAGGATAACACTCGTATTCTTTAAGGACAGGTATGAGTTTTTACGCACTCCTCTTTTTGGCGCAGACCATAACAAGGTTTCGACCAGGATGTCTATAAAGGTCAATGAAGACGAGGGTATCGAAGGCAGCCGGCAGGTCGATTCCGACGGTATTTACCAGCAGGCGCAGAGGTTTTGGCTGAAGTTTACCATGCCTACATTGATAGAAGAGCAGTTAAAACAGAGGGTAAGGTCGTTTGCGCCAAGCGCCACCCTGAAAAATTACGAGATAAAAAATGTCGATGATCTAAACCTGCCGGTTCTATTGTCATATACGTTTACCGCGCCCCAGTTTTTGAAAAAAGCAGGCCGCACGCGCGTCTTGGGCCAGCTGGGCGGGCTGGATGCCTCCGGAGTTGTCAAAGAATCCAGGCGTTACCCGATAGAGTATTCCGCTCTTGGGGCACAGGAGGAGACGATAGATGTTGAATTGCCGGCTCATCTTGCGGTAAAATATCTACCAGGGCCGGTGCGCGTTGAGACCGAATGGTTTGATTTTATCAACAGCTATGAGCTCATCGGTGCAAATACGCTTCGTTTCTATTCATTGAGCAGGACGAAAGCTCGGTTGGTAGATCTTAAGCATTACATTGAGTACAAAAAAGCCATGGAAGAGGCAGAGGCTTTAGCAGACCAGCAAGTTATTATAGAAGAAAAACATTAGACTCCTTGCTTAAGCGTCCCAAAATTCTATTCTATAATTTTGGGACAAGCTTCGGAGTTAATTTTGTAAGGAAGAACCGGAGATAAAGCAAAATTAAGGAGAAAAAGTAGGATGCCTGCGCCGAAAAAAACTAGGGGTGAGGACCTTGATTTCCAGCTTGGCTTTTATGAGGGGATAGTAAAAGGGAACCCCGGTTTTGCGCAAGCGCTTATCGCATTAGGCGAAATATATACGAAGAAGGGGCTTTATGAAAAGGGCCTGGCTGTGGACAAGAAACTCATAACATTACGGCCGGATAATCCCATCGTCCATTACAATCTGGCCTGCAGCCATTCTCTTCTGGGCGATATCACGAATTCTTTTAAGGCCTTAAGGCGAGCTATCGATCTGGGCTATGATGATTTTGCGTTCATGCACAATGACCCTGACCTTTACAACCTGCGCCGTGATGAGCGGTTTTCGGAATTAATGAGGAAGGTCAAAAATACCCAGACCTCTTTACCAGATGTCAAATAATAACCTCACCGCGTGCGCTTTTTCAGAAGCGTCACGTTATCAGGCGATGAAGAATCGCCTGTTTCTTTTAAACATTCTCCTAAATTTTTTATTTTTACTTCTCTTGGTCTCTTTCGGTTTTTCGCGCCAGATCAAGGCCTGGGCCATCCAATGGCAATGTGATCTTTTTTATGTCAACGCGTTGTATTTTTCCGTTTTTAGCATATTGGGTTTTTGCTTATCTTTCCCTCTTGAGTATTATGAAGGTTTCCTCCTGGAACGCCGCTATCAGCTTTCCAAACAGGGTTTTTTTGCCTGGTTCAAAGACGTATTGAAAAAATCTTGTATTGTATTTGTTGTCTCGCTTATCCTGGTTGAGGCGGTGTATTTTTTTCTTTTTAAGTCCCCCGAGGATTGGTGGGTCTGGGCGTCATTTTTCTGGTTTTTTATCTCGATCGTCCTGACCCGTATTTTTCCGAAAGTGATCCTGCCGCTTTTTTTCAGATCAAAGCCCTTGGAGACGGGAATTTTGCGCGATAAGATATTTGCGCTTTTGAATAAGTTCAAGATCGCAGTCAAAGACATCTACGTCCTTGATTTTTCCAAAAAAACAGTGAAGGCAAATGCCATGGTCGCTGGTATGGGCGCAACTAAGCAGATATTCTTAAGCGATACGCTTGTCGAGGAATTTCCGGCCGGTGAGGTTGAAGCTGTCCTGGCGCACGAGCTGGGCCACTATATGCGCCATGATACTGTTAAACTTGTGTTCGCAGGCCTGGTTGGCGCATTTATTTCGTTTTATGCTGCCGCAACGGCCTTGAAATATCTTGTGCCATTTTTTGGTTTTAGCGCTTTAAGCGATATTGCAGGCCTGCCTCTTTTATTGGCAGTGCTGTTATTGGTTAGCCTTGTCTTATTGCCTTTGCAGAATGGTTTTTCCCGTTTTATCGAAAAGAAGGCGGATATTTTCGCTTTGAAGGTGACCGGCGACCCTGCGGCTTTTATTTCCATGATGCAAAGGCTGGGCGAGAGGAATCTTTCGGAATTTTCGCCCTCCAAAATTATCGAATTCTTTCTCTACGACCATCCGCCTATAGCAAAGAGGATAGAGATGGCAAAGGGGTTTAAAAATGGGGCTTGATAGAAAGGACCCGGCAGAACGGCGCAGGTATATACGGCTCGACCATATCTTTCCGGTTGAGTTCCGCTTCCTGGATACAAATGGCATTCCTGTGTCAGGTTGGTACCAGGCGTTTACGCAGGATATAAGTTCTGGCGGCTTGTGCCTGACAGTCAATAATATTGAATTCGGCGATATAAAATATTTGGCTGACAAAGATGTGACGCTGGCGCTTAACATAAACATCCCTCTTGGAACAGAAGCGGTCAGGGCTTATGCGCGGCTGGCCTGGTTTAAGACAGCAAGGACCGAGCCCACGCTTCAGTATGCCATGGGTATTTCTTACGAGACCATCGACCCACGCGGCAATCGGCGGATATTGAAATATGTGCGCGCCAGGAAGCTCTTCAAGGCCCTGGCCGTCACATTCTCGATCTTTTTAAGCGCCGGGTTACTTATCGCAGGTTTTTATAATGTAAGGCTTCGCCTTGAAAACGAAAAACTGCTGGCTAGTTTATCCGTGAATTTATCTCATCAGAAGGCTTTGCGGCAGGGCGGTGACGACCTGAAATTACAGATAGAAGAGATGAAGTTTTTGTTGTCCCTATCCGAGAGAAAGACTGATACGTTGCAGCGCCGTCTTAAAGATGCAGGTATAGAGGACCAAAGGGCCGCTGTTGCTCTCAAGGGGTCCATTGATTTTTTAAAAAAATACCAGGAAAGACTGAAAAACGATCTGACCGGCCTGATTGCCAAAAAGACGCAGGTTGACGGCGATGTCACCACAAAAGTGCAGGAGGCGTCGCTTTTGGAAAAGAAGATACGGGATAAGCTTTACCGCTGGCTTATTACGCATCAGAATACCAACACAGGCCTTGTTGCGAGTTTTGAGGGAGACAGGGATATCAATGACTGGGGATTTACTTATGACGAGGCACTGGCAGCCATAACCTTTGTTAAAACCGGAGACATAGAGAATGCCGGAAAGATCCTGGATTTTTATGCCGTTGCGGCCAGGAGCGACACGGGCGGTTTTTTTAACGCCTATTATGCTTCAACAGGAGATGCGTCTGAATACGTGGCTCATGCCGGTCCTAACATATGGCTTGGCCTGGCAGTTTTGCAGTATACACAAAAAACACAGGACAGGAGGTATTTAAAGATCGCAGAGGATATCAGTCGCTGGCTTGATGCGTTTAAGGACAAGGAAGGCGGATTGCGGGGCGGAAGCGAGTTCTCGTGGTACAGCACCGAGCATAATCTTGATGTGTATGCCTTTTATCTCCTGTTTGCTGAATTGACTCAAGACGAAGGATACAACCGTCGGGCTCAAGAAACACTGGAATGGCTGAATAAAAATGCTTATTCAAAAATATCGGCCCCTATTGTAAAAAGAGCAAAAGGCGACTCAACTATAGCAACCGACACATATGCCTGGTCTGTTACGGCGATAGGGCCCAAGGCTTTGAAAGATTCGGGCATGGATCCGGATGCCGTCATAGAATTCGCCCTGACCAATTGCAGTGTTTCGGTTGGTTACAAGAAGCCGGAAGGAACGCTCGTAGATATCAAGGGGTTTGATTTTGCCAAACATCAGAATTTGGGCCGCGGCGGAGTTGTATCCTGCGAGTGGTCTGCGCAGATGATCTTGGCTTTGAAGATCATGGCCGATTATCATAGCAACGAAGGAAATGATGAAAAGGCACATCATTATCTGGGCCTGGCAAATGAATACACTTCAGAATTGAGCAAGATGATCATAACAAGCCCGTCGCCTGTGGGGCAGGGTGATTTCTGCCTTCCTTATGCTTCCCAGGAATTTGTCGATACGGGGCATGGCTGGCGCACGCCCAAAGGCAGCAGGACAGGGTCAGTGGCTGCTACGGCGTATGCGATCTTAGCCATCGACGGCTTCAATCCATTGCGTTTTAACAAGCCATAACGTTCTTTCGCAGCGTGGCTTCCTGCACGCAGCGACGAATTGCCGTTTCCGGCATTTCTCTCGCTACACGTCGATTTCCCCGCCTCTGGCGGGCGCCAAAGGTCTTTATTGCACTGCGGTATCCCTGTTTGCCGACGAAGTTATTTGTCCCGTGGAATTCAAAGAATTCCCGGGATAAAATCCCCGCAATCCTCTGGATTGCAGGGGACCGTCTGCTTCGGTTTGCATTTAATTAAACCGAGGTCCGACCTCGTGGATTGCAGGGGACCGTCTGCTTCGGTTTGCATTTAATTAAACCGAGGTCCGACCTCGGCCCCGATTGTCGAGGTCGGACCTCGAGCACAAGGGCGTGTCGCTACAGCCAAAATGCAATCCCTCGCAGACTTTTGCCAAAAAACTGATTGTCGGCTTAAACAGGCATACCGCAGTGCATTGATAATCAATCGAGTTTCGCTCAAGAAACTCCGGAATCGACTTATTAGCATATGAGCGGTGCAAGTCCTGTTTGAGCAGACAATTTAGGTGGGGGTGGCTTGGTTCGGATTGTCGCAGGCCGTGTTTTTCGTGCGAGCGGGCTTGGTGTCCGCCAATGTTTCAATGGCGGACGAGCGAGCCGAAAAACCCGAGCGCAGTCGAGCACGCTGGGCGACCATACTAAGTGTCATTCCAGGAAGTGCCGCCGAAGGCTTAGCCGCAGGCGGCCGAGACAAGCGTGCCTGCGCAAGACGAACCAAGACAGGACCCCAATACAATAATATTGTCTGCGTGCAGGGATCCGTGCTGCGAAATATATGCTTGTAGCGAGAAAAAGCCGAAAGCAACAAACTGTTTGCGAACAGGGATATTGCGTTGCTCCAGTAGATGACGTTAGAGCAACGGGGGCTAGGGTGATCTCGGCGGCGACTTGGCGATTGTAGACAATAATGAATAAGAAGCTTTTAAGTATTTATAACAGGCTTTATAAGAGGTTTGGCCCGCAGGGGTGGTGGCCGGCTGATTCTGCTTTTGAGGTGGCCATAGGCGCTATTCTTACGCAGAACACGTCCTGGAAAAACGTAGAGCGCGCCATATGTAACCTGAAGAAAAATAGGCTTCTGACTTTTGAAAAAATGTATCGCGTAAATAGAGGCGATCTCGCCCATCTCATCAGGCCCGCCGGATATTTTAATATCAAGGCAAAACGCATTAAAAACTTTCTTAGTTTCCTGAAATGTTCTTACAATGGCAGCCTCAAAAAGATGTCGTCAGGAGATCCGGCATACTTACGGCAGGAATTATTGAGCGTTAACGGAATAGGCCCGGAGACAGCGGATTCCATCCTTCTTTATGCCCTTAGGAAACCGGTATTCGTGGTAGATGCCTATACCAAGAGGATCTTCTCGCGGCATAAATTAGCGAAGGAAGATGTTGATTACCATGAATTGCAGAGCCTTTTCATGATGCACCTGCCGCCGGATGAGCAGTTGTTCAATGAGTACCACGCCCTTTTGGTAAAGCTCGCCAAAGATTATTGTAGAAAAAGTAAAAAAGAGTGCTTAAGATGTCCTATTCATGAGAAAGATTAGTATCGTTGGATTTTTGGTTTTTTCTTTTTTGGCTATTTGGCCTGCGGCCTGCCTTTTTGCGTTCGATGATGTGCGGTATGATATTGACGCCTCTTTTTCTCCCCAAAAAAAGACAATAGAAGCCAGGGAAACCGTTTCTTTTGTAAATGATAGCGGCCAGGACCTGGATGCCATTTACCTGCGTGTATATCCCAATCACAAATATTCCGCAAAAGAGAAAGAGCGCCTTTATCGGTACGCCAGTTATTTTAAAATAGACCCATACCCTTACGGTTTTGATGAGGGCGAATTCAGCGTAGCAAGCGTCTCTTCTTCGGAGAGACTTCTTGATTACGCTTTCGAAGGCGATGACCAGACTGTCATGAAGGTAGTCTTAGCCGGTACCTTAAAGCAAGGGGAGTCTATTAAACTCGAAATCGCCTTTTCGCTAAAAGTACCTCATCGACTTGGCCGGTACGGCTGGCACAAGGATACATTTGCTCTCAACCGTTGGTACCCTATCCTGGGCTTTTATGATAAAGACGGCTGGCGTCTTGACCCGGATTATTTATTGCATATGCCGTATGTCAGCGATGCGGCTATGTATGATCTAAAATTTAGCCTGCCCCGGGATTATGTGCTTGCCTCGGGATGCGACATGATCAAGGAAGAAGAAAGGACAGACGGTACAAGGGTTGTCTCGCTTTCGAGTTCAGCGCCTTTGAGGGAATTAAGCCTTGCAGTCTCGCGCGATTATCTTGTGGATGAATCAGAATATGACGGGATAAAGATCAGGTCTTTTTATTTCAAGAAAGACAAAGTAAGCGCAGGGAAGGCAATGGGGTCAGCCCGCGACCTGATCGCCTTTTACTCTATAAATTTTGGAAAATATCCCTATAAACAATTTTCAATTGCGCCTGTCTATCTGGGTTACGGCGGAAGCCAGAATGCGGGGATCGTATTTATTGACACCAGGGCTTATCAGATGCCTCCGTTCTTGGAGCGCTATTTTGATTTTCTTGTCGCGCATGAGACAGGCCACCAGTGGTGGTACAACATGGTAGGCAGTAATGAGTATTGCCAGCTATGGCTTGACGAAGGTATTAACTCTTATTTTATCACACGTTACCTTGAGGCAAAATACGGCAAGGACGGAAAGGTCGTCACTATGCCCGGCTGGCTTAATTGTTTTATACCTAACCCCACGTTTCGTTCCATACGGACATACCGTTACCGTTATTTTGTCAAAAAAGGCTTAGACCAGCCGATAATCACCGAGATGTGCAGTTTTTATGAGCCCAGCATGATCTTCACAATAGCCTATGGCAAAGGTTCCGCTATCCCGGATATGCTCCGATCGCTTATGGGGGAGGAAAAATTCAGCCTGATGATGAAAAAGTATTTTGAAACATTTAAATTCAAGAACGCTACTGTTGCGGACTTCGAAAAAATTGCATCCGAGGCCGCAGGAGAAGACCTGGCCTGGTTTTTCAAAGAGTGGCTATATGAGGCTAAGGTTTGCGATTATGCCGTTGAAAGGCGCAGGGGCAAGTTGACGTTGCGGCGGCTGGGTGGAGTGGTGATGCCGGTCGAGACGAAGCTCGCATTTACCGACGACACAGAGATGGTGGTCCATTCTGACGGCAAGAGCGAGGCCCAGGAGATACCGCTGCCTCAAGGTAAGATCCTAAAAAAAGCGATAGTCGATGAAGGCTCCAAATTCCTCGATATAGACCGCACAAACAATTGTTTGCCGCGCAAGATCGATGTACGGTTAGTGCCGGCTTATCATAAGCTCTATGAAGTGCCTCTATTTTTAGAAGAAGACGCATTTAGCTGGATCACGGGCCCGAGTTTTTCGGAATACGGTTTCGGAATAAAATCAAGTTTTCAAAAACCGGTCGACTACATTGTCTATGCCGCAACTCATTATGACACGAGTTCCCAGAGCCTGAATTCCTCTGTTGGATTTGAGAAGAACAACATTCTCAACAATTATTTAAGCTGGGGATTTGAATTTTTTAACAGAAATGCTTTTGGAGATGAAGAAAGCGACCTGAATTCCTATAAGCTTTATTTGAGGCAGGAGCTCGACTTTCCGTATAGCCTTGTCGACGTGAATTCCCATTTGACGCTTTATATGGTCCATAATCAGAGCTTGGGTAAGGATAGTTTTATAGGCGCAAGAGAAGAGCCGCGCAATCTAAATTATCGCCAGAATAAGGAGACGATCTTTGGCGTGACATTCTATCGATCCACCGCAGGGCCGCTTCCTGACCCAAGCCTGGGGTATAAATTCAGCGCGACCCAGGAGATCGCAGGGCATATTCTCGGTGGAGGCGATGATTTTAGCCGCACTCAAGGAGAGTTCGACAGATATATCGAGATCGCCCCTGCCCATAAGCTGGCATTGCGCTTAAAGGGCGGAGCAGGGCACCCAAAGGATAAATATCTTTTTTATCTGGGCTCGGACCGCGAATTGCGTGGTTATGATTATAAAGATATCAAGGGCAGTTCCTGCGTTTTGGCAAGCACAGAATACAGGTTTCCTATTGTGCGCGAGATGGACGCGCGGTTTTTTTGGCAGACTTTTAATTTAAGTTCGATCCAGGGTGTTTTATTTTTTGATGCGGGTTCAGCGTGGTTCAATAGTTTTTTTGAACCCGGTTTTAAAAAAGACGTAGGCCTGGGAGTGCGTTTCTTTTTTGATGTAGCAGGAGGGGTGGAAAAATTCGCTCTCCGCCTGGATGTGGCCCAGCCTCTGGATAGCCCTGATAATGATACGCATGTCTGGGTCGGCATCAATCATGTGTTCTAAAGTGAGGTATTAAATGAAATCAGGAGTTGTTGCGATCATAGGCCGCGCCAATGTGGGAAAATCAACCCTATTGAATAATCTTGTGGGAGAAAAGGTCGCGATCGTCTCACCCGTTCCCCAGACGACGCGCAACCAGATACGCGCTATTTTAAACGAGAAAAGGGGGCAGATAGTCTTTCTTGATACTCCGGGCATGCATGTTTCCAAGCACGCCTTGGACCGCGCCATGATCAGCGCCATTAATAATTCTCTTGCAGGTGTTGATGTGGTCCTTCATTTGGTTGATGCAACAGAACACGTAGGTGAAGAAGAGGCCATGGTGATCGAGAGGTTAAGCGATTGCCGCGCGCCCATCATTTTGGGCCTCAATAAGATCGATTGCGCCCCAAAGCATATCCAGGACTACCTGGATGCGTGGCAGAAGAAGCTCGGCAAGGACTTGAGCAATGCCACAGACCGTGTTATGCCTGTGCCGTTGTCGGCATTGACTGGAACGAATATAGACCGCCTCCTTGATGAATTGTTCGCCCGCCTGCCCGAGGGCGAGCCTTTGTATCCGTCGGATATCCTTACGGATTTTCCAAGGCAGTTGACTATCCAGGATATCGTCCGGGAAAAGCTCCTGGCCTATGTCAGGGAAGAGATCCCGTTTTCTTTGGGCATATATGCCGAAGAGATAGCAGATAGAAGCGAAAAGCTGACCTATGTAAAGGCCCTGATCTTGGTCGAGCGTGACTCGCAGAAGAAGATCGTTATAGGTAAAAACGGGGAGTTGTTGAAAAAGGCTGGCGAGGCAGCGCGCAAAGACATGGAAGATATCTACGGAAAAAAATTTTATCTTGACCTTTGGGTCAAAGTAGACGAGGATTGGAAAGAGAATTCCGAACAGTTGAAGAGGATGGGATATATCTAGTGATCAACAAAAAACGCCTCATAAGATTAGCGCAGGACCTCATCCGCATAAATTCAGAGAATCCTCCTGGGAACGAAGCGGCGATCGCCTGTTTTGTAGCCGGATATTTAAAAAAGATCGGGCTAAAGCCCGCGGTCCGTAGTTTTTCCAGTAAGCGCGATAATGTCCTGGCTATGGTAAAGGGTTACAAAAACGCCAAGCCTCTTTTGATAACACCCCATCTGGATACTGTCCCGGCGGGCAGGGGGTGGAAGTTTGATCCTTTCCGGGGAACGGTTTCGAACGGCAGGATCTATGGCCGCGGCGCATCTGACTGCAAAGGCAACCTGGCAGTATGCCTTGAAGTGCTTTCCAGCCTGATCGAAGATAAAGCGCGCCTTAAGGATGACCTGATCTTTCTTGCCACTGCGGACGAGGAAACCGGTTCTGCAAAAGGCCTGATCCCTTTTTTGGAAAAGGGGCTCATCCGTCCGGCTTATGCGCTGATCCTTGATTCGGACGAGTTCGATATCATCGCGGCCCAAAAGGGCCTTATCCATTTTAAGGTCAAGGTTTCAGGCCGCCGTGCGCACGGCGCCTACCCGGAGAGGGGCGTAAATGCCATTGACCATGCATGCCGCTTGATAAATGTGCTCAAGAAATTCAGGTTCGTGTATAAAAAACACAGGTTTTTAAAACAGCCTACGATCAATATTGGGACGATCCGCGGAGGCGATAAAGTCAACATGGTAGCGGATTGGTGCGAGTTCGAGGCTGACTTGAGGTTTTTGCCCGGCATGGACGCGCGAAAGATATTAAACCAGATACGTGCTGCTTTCAGCAAGACAGGATCAGCGTTTGATATCCAGATAAATGATATCCAGCAGCCGTATGAGATCGATACCCGTCATCCCATGGTCAGGGCATTGCAGGAAGCGGCAAGGGGCATTGCGCCCGGCTCCAAGATAAAGGGCAGCGAAGGTGCTACGGTCATTACATTTTTTCAGAAGAAGAATATACCGGCGGTGGCAACGGGTTACGGCGCCAGCGGCACAGCCCACGCGACAAACGAGTATGCCCGCATCAATGATCTATACCTCGGCGCAAGGGTGCTTGAGCGGTTTATAAAGGTCTTTTGCAAAGTGGAGGTAAAGAATGGATAAGCTACCGGAATCGGATCTCGTCCCGATAGCGCCGCCGTTGAAGGTCCTGGATTATACGACGATCAAGAAGGGCTCCGGGTGGTGGCTGGCCGTTGTTTTGGTCGAGTCTTTTGAAAAGAAAGCCGTTGGGCTTTACATGTGGCAGAAGAAGAGCGGGGAATGGAAGAGGAAGCAAAAATTTACCATTCACAATAAAGAGAAGTGGGCCCTCATATCAAAAGCTGTTGAAGAATTTATGAAAAGAGTATAGAATAATCTGCCATGAAATCCATCAACATTAAAAAAAGGCCGCGTTTAAAAAATCCTGTCATGATCGCCGCTTGGCCGGGCATGGGAGATGTCGCTATCAAGGCAGCCCTTTATCTAAAGGACAAGCTGGGGGCAGTTGAGTTTGCCGAATTGTCTTGCGAAGAATATTTCCATCCGTCCGGAGTTTGGATAGATAACAGCGTTATCAGCGTCCCGCAGCGCCCGATGGGAAAGTTCTATTTTTACAAAAATCCTACAGGCAACCAGGATGTCGTGATATTCATCAGCGATGCCCAGCCTTTCCTTGAGAAGGGTTATGAATATGCAAAAGAGATCGTTGATTTTGCGTTAAGTTTTAAAATAAAACTCATATACACTTTTGCCGCGATGCCTTTGCCTATGGAGCACACACAGACGCCGCAAGTCTATGCGGCAGCAACGCAAAAAGAGACCCTCGATGCTTTCGTTAAGATGAACTTGAGGCCCATACCCACGGGGCAGATCAGCGGCTTAAACGGCCTCATACTGGGTGTTGCCAAAGAGAGGGGATTGGACGGCGTGTGCCTTTTGGGAGAGATCCCTATATATACGATCCAGATAGAAAATCCCCTTGCATCAATTGCCGTGCTTTCCGTCACAGCTAAGATCTTAAATATTAAGCTCGACCTGACTGAATTACAGAAATATGCGGACCAGATCAACCAGGAGATCGAGCACTTGATAGAATACCTCAAGAACCCTCCCGAAGAACAAGCTGAAAGGCCTATTGACCAGAGTGAGATTGATATCTTTAAAAAGGGCCTGGCGGACCTCTCCAGCCTTCCTGATTCCGCCAAGAAGAAGATTGAGGAGCTTTTTAGATCGGCCAAGAAAGATTTGTCTGGCGCTATCGAGCTAAAGAGGGAACTGGATAAGTGGAATATTTATGAACAGTACGAAGATAGTTTTCTGGACCTGTTCAAAAAGCCTCCCAAGAAAAATAATTAGCGTAATCTACCATGGGAAAAAAGAAATTTAAACTTATCCTCTGCGACCTGGGGAATGTCCTTATTAATTTCGACCACCGTATCGCTGTGCGCAGGATCCTCCCGTTCACCAACAAAAGATCCGAAGAGATCTACAGTCTTTTTTTCGACTCACCCGTTACCAAGGATTATGAAGAAGGCAGGCTTTCCAGCCGGGATTTTTACAGGCGCATATCAAAGATCCTCTCGCTAAAAAACCTCACTTTCAAAAAATTTTCCAGTATTTGGAACGAGATATTCTTTGATAACTACGGCATGCTTGAGTTATTGGAGGCTTTAAAGAAAAAATACAGCCTGCATTTGGTGTCCAATATCAATGAACTCCATTATCGCTATATTGCAAAGAACTTTCCCCGCCACATAAGCGTTTTTGACAGGGTCTTTCTTTCTTTCGAGGTGGGAGCGCGTAAGCCGGCCCGGGAGATCTACCGCCGTGCCGTAGAACATGCAGGTTTCTCTTTCGAGGACGTCCTTTATACGGACGACCGAGCCGACCTTATTGATGAAGCAAAGGGGATGGGCATTCGAGCTGTACTGTTTAAGGACGTAAAAGACTTAAAGAATAAATTAAAAAAAATTGGGGTTTAGATGGTTGCGCCCGAAGTGATATTAAAGACAAAAGGGTTGGCTAAATGTTACGTTAACCGCTTTTTATTCTCTTCGCAGAAAGCCTTGGCAGTAGATGGTCTAGATCTGGATGTTATCCGCGGAGAGATATTTGCGCTTTTGGGCCCCAACGGCGCCGGCAAGACCACTACCCTTAATATGATCGTCGGTATTACGGAGCCTACCGCAGGAGATATCGAGATTTTCGGCGAGCCTTTTAGATCAGGAGACATCGAACCTTTGAAAAGGATCGGTTACGTACCGGAGACGACTTCTTTGCCGGGCTATTTCACCGTATATGAGCTTCTGGATTTTTATGCCCAGATCTTTGATATGCCCGTGGATATCAAAATCCAGCGCATCCGGCATTTGTTGGAGATGGTAGGATTGTCAAAAGAAAGGCACGTCCTTTTGCGGAATCTTTCCATGGGCCAGTTGAGGCTCGTTGATTTTATGCAGGCATTGATCAACGACCCTGATCTCATATTGCTTGATGAGCCTACTGTGTATCTAGACCCTGTTATTATGGAACGTTTCCGCGCTATCCTGGTGCATCTGCGACAGGCAGGCAAGACGATCATAATGTCTTCGCATATGTTGCCCGAGATCGAGAGGCTTTGCGACCGTCTTGCTATAATCGATAGGGGCAGGCTGCTTAAGGTAGGTCCTATCTTTGAATTTGTGCGTAACTCAAGGCTCGAAGAGGAGTTCTTAAGAATTGTTAAAGAAGCCCAAAAGTAAAATGTTTAAAAAATTTCGCGGCGTTGTCTTGATATCCAGGGATATATATCGAGCGGCATTGCGCGAGCGGATGATGTATGGTTTTCTTCTTTTAGCGTTCTTATTCATCCTGATGGCAAATGTGCCTTTTGCTGTCGGCGATCATAAGGTCTTTGAAGGACAGCCGCCGGTAGTTTCAGCCGTACAAATAGGTTTTGTCTCCATCAATATTTTTACGATACTCATTACGGTTTTTGTTAGTCTCGGTACATTACAGAGTTTTTTGAGCCGTCAGAGGCTTGTGCTTTTGTTGTCTAAGCCTTTGGCGCGTTGGCAGATCATAGAAGGCGCCATCCTTGGTTTATTTGAGACTGTTTTTTTAAACTGGTGCCTTTTGACTTGCGGAGTGTGGCTTGTTATTCTTTCGCAGACACGTGAGCTTTCTTTGTATGTCTGGAGCGGGATGAGCGTCACAGTACTTATGAGCCTTTTGTATGTCAGCCTTGTAGTTTTTTTCTATATCCTTATTCCTAACGCGGTCGCAGGCGTCCTGACAATTTTTTTGCTCATCGCCGGCTTCGGAGTGCCTATGGCAGGCGATCTTTTTGCTTCGGGGCACTATCCGTATGTTGTTTCCAAAATGCTGCAATTAGGCTTAAATATCCTGCCGAAGACCAACGACCTCTGGGGGATCTCCATGATGCGATTGGGACTCTTTCATCTAAAAATTCCCGTCTTTTCAGTGATACTGCAGACCTTTGTCCTTGTTTCGCTTTTAAATGCAGCCACGTGTTTGAAATTCAGGCGGTTCCGCAGGTCATAAGATCACTAAAAAATTGCTTTTTAGGCCAATTTTATGATTTTCGCGCAATTGTTGCGCGAATTTATAATTAAAATCATAACTTTTTCATAATTTTTTTTATTCCGACGGTAAAAGTAGTTCTTTTGTGTGAACACATGCCGAAAAAATCTTGACAATGAAAATGAATTATGATAATTTTTAAGTAGGAGATAATTTAAAAAGCATATCAAACGGGGGAAAAAATTAAAAAAGATACGAGGTAGAGGGGCTCTTGAAGGCAAGGGCCCTTTTTTTTGGTGCGCGCGGCATGTGTGTGTGCTAGGCGGTGCAAGACCGCTACGGAGGTTGATAGCATCAACCGTTAGCCAAAGGCAAGGGTGTCCGCCGCGAGGCGGAATCTGAAGGAAGCCGGAGGCAAATCCTCGGCCTGAGGAACACGAACTGCAAGCGAGGCCTACATAGGCCGGACGAGTTTGCCAAACAAAACGAAGTCCAATGCTATCCGAGGCTTAGTGGGTAAATGCAGCAGGTAGATGAGGTGAAAGTACACATGCTTACCCGCGGAGGTCTGACAGTAGGCCGCGTATATGGTGGCAATTCACGCAGTGATGTGGGAACAAACTGTCAGAAGTCAGCAGAGGCCATAGTATCCTGGACTTTTAAAAAAAAGCAGGAGAAGGGCTGAACATCAAAGGTTCTGGAAACTCGGAATACTCGAGGGGAGTGTAATGAAAGCAGACAATTTCATGAGAAATGAAAGCTGGCCGCAGGAAGTAGGAGTGGAACTCCAAGGTAATGTGGGAGCGCTGAGCACACCCCCGGCGATGAAGAGCGGAAAGGACAAAGAGCAGGGAAGTGGAGACGGGTTGCTGGAAGAAATCCTCGCGCTGGAAAACTTGAACCTTGCGTATAAAAGGGTCAAGGCTAACGGCGGAAGTCATGGGGCAGATGGGATGACAGTAGAAGAACTGCTGCCATACTTGAGGCGCCATGGAAGTAAAATCCGGCAATCGGTGCTGGGGGGCGCGTATAAGCCCCAGCCAGTCAGGCGGGTAGAAATACCGAAACCCGATGGAGGAGTCCGGCAGCTGGGAATACCGAGTGCAGTCGACAGGGTAATCCAGCAGGCGATAGCGCAGGTACTCAATACTATCTTTGATAAAGAGTTCTCCCCGAACAGTTATGGGTTCCGTCCGGGCAGAAGCGCGCATCAGGCGATAGAGGCGGCAAGGAACCATATTGAGGCAGGGTACGGATGGACGGTAGACCTTGACCTTGAGAAATTCTTTGACCGTGTGAATCACGATAAGCTGATGTCGTTGGTTGCGCGGAAAGTCAAAGATAAGCGGGTATTGAAACTCATCAGGAAGTATCTTGAATCGGGAATCATGGTTGACGGTATCAAGATAAAGAATGAAGAGGGGACGCCGCAAGGCGGGCCGTTAAGCCCCTTACTCGCGAACATCATGCTCGACGAGCTGGATAAGGAACTGGAGCGGCGAGGGCATCGACATTGTCGCTATGCGGATGACTGCAACATCTACGTCAAAAGCCGCAAAGCAGGGGAGCGGGTCATGGCGAGTGCCACCCAGTATATTGAGAAAAGGCTAAAGCTGAAGGTGAACCGTGATAAAAGTGCGGTAGACCGTCCGAACCGAAGGAAATTCCTTGGGTTCTCCTTTTATATCGTCAAGGGGAAGGTAAGGAACTTTATCCATAAGAAATGTATCGAGAGGTTTAAGGCAAAGATAAGGATTATAACGTCAAGAAGCAACGGGCGCAGCATGGAATGGCGCAAGGAAAGGATGAACCGGCTTATATGCGGCTGGGTCAATTACTTCCGGCTGGCCGACATGCGTAAGCACGCCGACAATCTTGACGCATGGATACGCAAGCGAATCCGCATGTGTTATTGGAAACAATGGAAGAGAATCAAAACTAAGCATGATAATTTGGTAAAACTTGGTCTTGATAATCGTAAGGCATGGCAATTCGCTAACATCCGCAGGGCACACTGGAACGTCGCAGGATGCCCGGCCTTATCATTGACATTAACTAACAAATATCTCGATACAACGGGTTTTATAAGCCTGACGAAACAGCTTTCCACGGCCATTAAATTTTGATGAACCGCCGTATACCGAACGGTACGTACGGTGGTGTGAGAGGACGGCGCGGGTAAACTTCGCCTCCTACTCGATTCCGTCTTTAGCGGATGAGCCTTGTGATGTTTTTATTGCAGGCATCGTTGGAGTTAGCAAAAGTTACATGCGCATTGGCTTTACGTACGATCTGAAAACGGATCATGTTCGACAGGATGGTTTGCCGGAAGATGCTCTTGCGGAATTCGACTCCGAAGAGACGATAGCCGAAATTGAATCCGCTATACAAAAGGGCGGACATGATGTGGTGCGTATCGGCCATGTGCGTAATTTGTTAGCGCGGCTGCCGCATATAGATGTAGATATCGTTTTTAACATCTGCGAAGGAATGGGGAACCGGAACCGGGAATCCGAGGTTCCGCTGATACTGGACCTGTTCCGGATCCCATACGTCGGTTCAGACAGCCTTAGCATGGGATTGACGCTTGATAAGGTCATGGCTAAAAAGGCATTTGTCGCAGACAATGTCCCTACGCCAAAATATTTTGTGGCAGACGGCTCTTTTAAAAAAAAGGATTTTTCCGGTATGAGATTCCCGATGATCGTCAAGCCGCGCCACGAGGGTTCGTCTAAGGGGATCTCGGAAGATTCGATCGTGAAAAATAGCTTGGCGCTTGGCGCCCGGATCTCGCAGGTGAGAAGCACTTACAGCCAGGCAGCCCTTGTTGAGGAGTTTATCCAGGGGCAGGAATTCACGGTGTTGGTCATAGGCAATAGAGAGCCGGAGGCCTTGGCGCCTGTGCATATACAGATATTGGGAAAGCTCGACATAGGTAATCTGATCTATACGTCGCGGCGGGTAAACAATTCGGATGTAGAATATGTTTGTCCGGCAAAGGTCTCCAAGCCGCTCGATAAAAAGCTGCGTGAGATAGCGATAAAGGCATATAGATCCGTTGATTGCCGTGATTTCGGACGGGTAGATTTTAGAGTTGATAAGCATGGCAGGCCGTATGTGCTTGAGCTAAATCCTTTGCCGTCGCTTTCTACGTATGACGTTTTTCCGCTCGTAGCAAAGGCGCAAGGGTTGACATACGCGCAGCTTGTTTTAAAGGTGTTGGATGTGGCGATCCAAAGATGCGGTTTGAACTAAAGAAGAAAATCGGATAAGGCAAAATTAAGGAGGGCCATCTGCCAAATCAATCGGTAGAGTTGCAGCGAGAGTCACAACAGACGATTACGCGGCGTGCCGCGATCGGTGATTTTCGTAAGGTCTCTTTGTGGAAGGATGTCAGCGAAGAGGAGTGGGAAGATTGGCAGTGGCAGATCAAGAATCGCGTCCATACGCTCGATGTCATTTCAAAGATCCTGGTTTTGACGCCCCAGGAAGAAGAGGGGATCAAGAAGTCAAACGGACGCCTCTCCATGGCCATAACACCTTATTGGCTGACGCTTATGGATCCGAATGATCCGGAATGCCCGATCAGGCGCCAGGCCATACCTTTGGCCGAAGAGTTTCATTTTAACAGTAATGAATTTGTCGATCCGTGTGCCGAAGACAGGGACTCTCCCGTTAACGGACTTGTCCATCGTTACCCGGACAGGGTTTTATTGCTCGCTACCGAGCAGTGCGCCATGTATTGCCGCCACTGCACGCGCCGCAGGCTGGTGGGAGAAAAACAGACACACTCCCTTAACTCAAAAGCAATTGATAGCGCGGTGGATTACATCAAGTCTAATAAAAAGATACGCGATGTCCTTATTTCCGGCGGCGACCCTCTTATGCTCGAAGATGACGTATTAGAGGCCATTTTAGCCAAGGTTTCCGATATCCCTCATGTAGAATTCCTGCGTATCGGGACGCGTGTTCCGGTTACCTTGCCGCAGCGCATTACACCCGCTTTGGTCTCTATGCTGAAAAAATATGCGCCGTTATGGATAAGCATACATTTCAACCATCCAAAAGAAGTGTCCAAGAGGTGCAAGCTTGCCTGCGATATGCTGGCTGACGCCGGAATTCCTTTGGGCAGCCAGACCGTTCTCTTGAAGGGGGTCAATGATAAGCCTTACATTATGAGAAAGCTCATGCATGACCTCTTAAAGATCAGGGTACGGCCATACTACATCTATCAGTGCGATCCGGTTCGCGGTACAGCGCATTTCCGCACGCCAGTGGCTGTCGGTATAAATATTATTGAAAAACTCCGGGGTTTCACTTCAGGCTATGCAGTGCCCACTTATGTGGTGGATGCGCCCGGCGGAGGAGGGAAAATACCCGTAGGCCCAAATTATCTTATCTCGCAGGATAAGGGAAAACACGTCCTGCGCAATTATAAGGGTAAGATATATACCTACGTGGAATAAACCTGCCAGGCCTTCCTATCCCATCCTTTCTTGACGCGTCTTTCATTATCCATTATAATAAGACTCTAACGTTTTAATTATCATCATGTTAAGTCAATTTTATCCCTTGTCTAAGCATCCCCACCGTTTTGTTTCGCTTTGCGAAAGCAAAACGAAACAGTGGGGATAGACTTCGGGATTAACTTTGTAATGAATAATCCTAAATAAGGCAAAGTTAAGGAGACTAATGATGGATAATTTCAAGCCCGAAGCCAAAAGGAGCGTGGTTTTTGTATCGCATGCCCAAGCCGGAAAGACCTCGGTTATTGAGGCTATGTTGTTTGCCGCAGGCAGCACAACTCGCAAGGGCAGTATAGCCGAAGGCAATACAGTCAGTGATTATAATACCGATGAGATCAGCCGCAAGAACTCCATAAATTCCAGCATTTTGAACCTTACATGGAAGAACAATTTTATCCAGATCGTAGATACTCCGGGTTATGCGGATTTTATCGCGGACATGATCACCGGCCTGCGCGCTGTTGACGGCGCGGTTGTCATAATAGATGCAGCTGGGGGCGTAGCCGTTGGGACGGAGCGTGCCTGGGATATGCTTGAGGAAGCCGGATTGCCGCGCATCATCTTTGTCAATAAGATCGATAAAGAGAACGTGAATGTAGATAACGTCGTTAAAGAGATCCGGGAGCGGTTTTCAAAAAATGCCTGTGTGATCAAGGCGCCTTTCTCTGCCGAACTGATCGAGACGATCGTCGAATCCAATGATGTGTTGCTTGAAAAGTATTTAGATGGCAAGGAATTGAAGGAAGACGAGCTTCAAGGCGCATTAAAAAGCGCTGTAGCCGAAGGGAAGATCTTCCCCATCCTCATCGGTTCAGCCGTGACGAATGCCGGGATAAAAGAACTTTTAGACGGCATCGTGGGTGACCTGCCGAGCCCGATAGAGCGCAAACCCATTTTGGCCGCAGACCCAAACACAAAAGAGAAGAAAGAGGTCAAGCTGGGGGAGGATGCTCCTTTTTCCGCTTTTGTTTTTAAGTCCGCATTTGACCCTTTTGTAGGCCAACTGACCCTTGTGAGGATTTTTTCAGGCAAGCTTGCTTCTAACACCGGTTTTTATAATGTTACTAAGGGGGTAAAGGAGAGGATGGGGTCGTTTATGGTCTTGCAGGGCAAAGAGCAGAGGCCTGTTGCGTCAGCCTCTTGCGGCGATATCGTGGCTGTGGCAAAATTAAAAGAAACGCAATTGGGTGACAGCATTGCCGACGAAAAACAGCCGGTCATTTTTGATCCGTTCGTATTCCCCGAGCCTGTTTATTCGTCTTCAGTCAAGCCCAAGACCAGGGCAGACGAAGAAAAGATCTCCGAGGCTTTGAGCAAGCTTTGTGCCAGCGATCCGACGTTTAAGACGTCCCGCGATACGCAGACAAAAGAGATGGTGATCTCCGGTATGGGCGACCAGCATGTGGATGTCGTAGTCAAGCGCCTAAAAGAGAGATTTCACGTCGAGGTTGAGATCGGTACGCCCAAGATACCCTACAAAGAGACCATTAAAAGGCAGGCTAAAGCGCAAGGGAAACACAAGAAACAATCCGGCGGCCGCGGGCAATATGGAGATGTCTGGCTTGAGCTGCAGCCTCTGGAGCGTGGCAAGGGGTTTGAATTCGTTGATAAGATAGTAGGCGGCGCAATCCCTAGGAATTTTTTGCCTTCAGTCGAGAAAGGGATCCGCAATGCCATGAACGAAGGCGTAATTACAAGTTTTCCGATGGTTGATTTTCGGGCCACAGCTTTTGACGGCTCTTATCACGATGTGGACTCTTCTGATATCGCTTTTCAGATCGCAGGCGCACTGGCTTTCCGAAAGGCTGTGATGGAGGCTACCCCTATCCTGCTTGAGCCGATCATGGATGTAGAAATCGCGGTACCTGAAGATTGCATGGGCGCGATCCCGGCGGACCTGAATTCCCGGCGTGGCCGCGTCATGGGAGTTGAGGCGCGTTCGAAAAACCAGACGATCAAGGCCAAGGTGCCTTTGTCCGAGTTGTACCGCTATGCCACGGATCTGCGTTCCATGACCGGAGGCCGCGGCAGTTATACCATGCACTTTTCTCATTATGAAGAAGTCCCGGCTAAGATCGCCCAAAATATCATTGCGCAAAATCCGAAACATAAACAGGAAGAGGAGTAATAATGAAGATAAGCGTTTTTGGCATCAATGATTTTCCTTTCGGCAAGAAGGCCCTGCCGGATGAACGTCTTAAAAAAATAACAGAATGGTATAAGGCGCAGAAGATGACGCAGGTCCAGGTTGAGTTTGTCACTGAAAAAGACTTAAAGATTAGCGACGCCATTGTCTGTCTGGATGAGAAAAAGCTGGATCTCGTTATCTTGGATATGGAGATAGTGGAAGGCAAGTTAGAAAGGCAGCCCGTGGCAGAAGAGGTAGGGCTTCTCAAGCGTTGCCAGGAACTTTTGGAAAAAGAGACGCCGCTGGTTTCGGGGACGTTTAGTGAGGAAGAGAAAAAGTGGCTTTCAAATAATAATTTTGTCACAGTCAAGCCCATTATTTTTATTTCCCGCGCCGAGTTGGAAGATTTGCCGTCTTTGGTCAAAAAGGCTTATTATGAGGGCGGGCGTATCTGTTTTTTGACAGGCGGGGTCAAGGAGGCGCGCGCCTGGGAGATCAAAAAGAATGCAACAGCCGTTGAGGCAGCTCACACTATCCATTCGGATCTGGCGCGAGGTTTTATCCGGGCCGAGGTCATGGCTTATGACGATCTTTTTAAAGTCGGTAATGTCAATCAGGCTAAAACGCAAGGGTGTTTGCGTCAAGAAGGCAAAGACTACATCGTCTGTGATGGCGATGTAATTGAATTCAAATCCGGCGTATAAAGAGGGCTCACATGTTAAAGATCAAACGTGCTTTGATAAGCGTTTCGGATAAAACTGGCATCGTGGAATTGGCGAAAGCCTTGGATTCTTTCGGTGTTGAGATAATTTCAACAGGCGGGACCGCGAAGGTTTTAAAAGACGCCGGTATCCCTGTAATTGAGATGTCGGATTACACCGGATTCCCCGAAATGCTGGATGGTCGCGTCAAGACGCTTCATCCGAAGATCCACGGCGGGCTGCTTTCGTTGCGCGATAACCAGGAGCACATGAAGACGGTTGCCGAGCACGGTATAGGCCTTATCGATATGGTCGTAGTCAATCTTTATCCGTTTGAGGAGACAGTAAAAAAGGAAGGCGTGGCCCTGCATGAGGCTGTTCAAAATATCGATATCGGCGGCCCGTCTATGTTGCGTTCAGCCGCAAAAAATTACAAGTCAGTAGCTGTTGTCTGCGATACCAAGTTTTACCCGCGCATCAAGGCCGAGTTAAAAGCAAACAATGGGTGCATTACTGAAAATACTTTAGAGGGGCTGGCCTTGGATGTTTTCAGGAGGACCTCCGAGTACGACGGCGCGATCGCAGGGTATTTGTCAGCCAAGCTAAAGAGCCTTGAGGCCGAAATTTTTCCTTCGCAGGCATTATCATTGGCCTTAAAACTCGTTTCAACCCTTCGCTATGGGGAAAACCCTCATCAAAAGGCCGCGCTTTATAGAATAGGCCAGGATAAAACACCGTCCCTTGTTTCTGCGCGGCAGTTGCACGGCAAAGAGCTTTCTTTCAATAATTATCTTGATTTGAATGCTGCCTTTGGGATCGTGCGGGAGTTCCAGAAGCCCGCAGCATGTATTGTGAAACACACCAATCCTACTGGCGTGGCGCAAAGTCCTATCCTGGTTCGCGCCTACAAGATTGCCTGGCAAACGGACCCTTTGTCTGCCTTCGGCGGGATTATCGGTTTAAACCGCACGGTGGACAAAGTTACAGCCCAGGCGATCTTAAAAAGCGGTTTTATGGAATGCATTTTAGCTCCGGGTTATGAGCCGCAGGCCCTTGAATTGCTTAAAGCTAAAAAGAATCTCCGGCTTTTGGAAGCGGTTTTCGGGCCAGCCATATCTTCAAAAGGCCTTGATTATAAGAAGATAGACGGCGGTATGCTCATACAAGAAGAAGACAGCGCGGATTTCAGAAAAGATGACCTAAAGTTTGTCACCAAAAAAAGGCCAACCAGGAAACAATTAGAAACTTTAGTTTTTGCATGGAATGTGGCCAAGCACGTAAAATCCAATGCAATTGTCCTGGCTAAGTCCGACGCTACCGTCGGAATAGGTATGGGCCAGACCAGCCGCGTAGATTCTGTTTTTATGGCGATCAAGCGCGCCAAGAAACGCGCGCAAGGCGCGGTCATGGCTAGCGACGCTTTTTTTCCGAAGGCAGATAATATAGCCCTTGCCAAGAAAGCAGGGATAAGTGCTATTATCCAGCCAGGCGGTTCTATAGCAGACGAGGAAGTGATCGCCGCCGCCAACCGCGCCGGCATCGCCATGGTGTTTACAGGTTTTAGACACTTTAAACACTGATATTTTCGTTAGCCGGTTAGCCGGTTTTTTCGGCTTAACGGGCAAACAGGCTAACGGGCCAACCAGCAAACAGATTTATGACATACGAAGAAGCTATAGCCTACCTAGAGTCTTTCATCAATTACGAAAGAAAGACCAATTACCACTATAAGACCGCTTTTAAATTAGAGAGGATGAAGAAGTTCCTTTCCAATCTGGCAAACCCTGAACGCGGCATACCTGTTGTCCACGTTGCCGGCACCAAAGGCAAAGGGTCAACCGCCTGTTTTATCGCGACGATATTAAAAGAGGCAGGCTTGCGCGTCGGGTTATACACTTCCCCCCACCTTGTAGATTTCAGGGAGAGGATCCGTATCCTCGATACCGATAATACCGCAGAAGAAAAAGTTTCCTTTCCGGGCATGATCCTAAAAAATGATTTTGCCGCAGTCCTGGAAACCATAAGACCGCAGATAGAATTTTTCCGCAGGTCGATACAGAATTTCGGCAATCTTACGTTCTTTGAAATATTGACCGGAATGGCGCTGATCTACTTTAAAGAAAAAAATGTCGATTGCATTGTTTTAGAGACAGGTTTAGGAGGAAGGTTCGATGCGACTAATGCGGTGGATTCTTACATATCTGTCATTACACCCATTAGTTACGACCATGAGCATATTTTAGGCAATACCTTGTCAGAAATTGCCTTTGAAAAAGCAGGGATCATCAAGCGCACGAACAAAAAGACAAAAGACGGTTTTCCCGTGTGTGTTGCAGCCATACAGAATAAGGAGACGGGCGAGGTGATCAAGAGGCGTTCGGCAACAGAGGGTGTTGTCCTTTTTGAGCTCGATCGCGATTTTCATTTTAAAAGGCTCGGCGGCGATCTGTTGAGCCAGGATTTTTTTTACAAGGGGTTGAATAACGACTCATATTTCTTAAAAACAAGGATGCTTGGCGGCTATCAGCTTGCAAATGCCTCTTTGGCGATCGCGGCTTGTGAGGCGCTGACTTTATTTGGTATAAAAGTGAAAAGCGATTGTATCGAGAGAGGCGTAAGTCGCGCCTTCTGGCCCGGCCGTCTGGAAGTCGTTCAGACTAAACCTTTTATTATTTTAGACGGCGCCCATAATGGGGATTCCGCTGTACGTCTGGCCCGTTTTTTAGAGAGAGAATTCAAGGGTTTTAAAAAAAGGCTTATCTTCGGGTCATCCGAAGATAAGGATTTAAAAGGGATCATCGAACATCTGGATTCTGTTGCTGACCGCATCATTTTGACGCGCGCAGATAACCCGCGCGCAGCCGATCCTAAACAGACACTCCTGCCTTATTTCCGCAAAAATGCGCCGGCTGTGACACACTCTGTCGAAGAGGCACTGGACCTGATGCATAAGGAATTGGGCCAGGATGAGGTTGCCGTTATCACGGGTTCTCTTTTTGTTGTCGGCGAGGCCAGGGCTTTGTGGTCAAGATAGGTATGGATAACGAGACAATAGCGGCCATAGCCACGCCTTTCGGCGAGGGTGCGGTGGGTATCGTGCGCTTGAGCGGGAGCTCGGCCATCGCGATAGCCGATAAGATATTTTCCGCGAAAAATAAAAAGCCTTTGGCTGCGCAGAAGAGTTTTAGCTTGCGTTATGGTTGGATCGTCGGAGCAGGCGGTGAAGTCATTGATGAGGTGGTTGTCTCTTTGATGCGCGCGCCCAAAAGCTATACGCGCGAAGATGTGGTGGAGATAAATTCGCACGGAGGCGCCTGTGCGCTTTCCGGTATTTTAGCGCTTGTCTGCGAAAACGGCGCACGGTTGAGCCAGCCCGGCGAATTTACAAAGCGCGCTTTTTTAAACGGCCGGCTGGATCTGGCGCAGGCCGAAGCTGTGCTGGATATCATACAGGCAAAGAGCAGCCTTGCATTGAAAAGCGGCCTTTCTCAATTATCAGGGGAAGTGTCTGGATGCATTTCGGAGTTGCGCACATCTCTTTTGAATGTTTTGGCGGACATTGAAGCCAGTATCGATTTTGGCGAAGAAGATGCCGGCGCAGGCGATGCAAAAGCTCTTTGTGATAGGCTATCTGATATCGGCTCGAGATTAAAGTTCCTTCTTGAAAGGTCTTTTGAAGGCCGGATAATCCGGGAAGGCCTGAAGGTTGTTATTTACGGCCGGCCCAATGTGGGCAAATCCTCGCTTTTGAACGCCCTTTTGAAACAGGAGCGCGCGATAGTGACATCTATCGCCGGCACTACGCGCGATACTATTGAAGAGCTTATCAGTATAAAAGGTCTCGCAGTCCGCCTGATCGATACGGCCGGCATGTTGGAACACCGCGACGATATAGAGAAAGAGGCGCTGAACAGGACAAAGAGGGCCTTGGAATTATGCGATCTTGTTCTCTTTGTGCTTGATGGCAGCATGCCTGTGACAGGCGATGATAAGGAGCTCGCGGCACAGATAGCCGGCAGGAAAATGATAGTTGCTGTGAACAAGTGCGATCTTGGGCAAGAGATAGATACGGGCGAAGTGGAGAGGCTATTTTCGCAAAAGCCCATTTGTGTTTCAGCGCGAAGCGGCGTCCATATTGCGGAATTAGAGGGCTTGATCTACAAGAGCGTTTTTCAGGAGCGCAGCGAAGCTTCCGAAGGTGCCATGGTTTCCAATGCCCGCCATATAGAGATCTTAAAAGCTGCGCATCGGTCTTTGGAAACAGCAAGGGAAAGCATTGCGGCCGGGCTGTCTTTGGAATTTGGCGCGCTCGACGTAAAAAAAGCCCTGGATACCCTGGGTTCCTTGACAGGCGAAGTCTTTAGCGAAGAACTTCTGGATACTATTTTTTCAAAATTCTGCATAGGAAAGTGACGGAGGATAAATTCATGGATAAAGATAAGATTAAAAAGGCGATTGCTGCGATCTTAGAGGCTGTTGGTGAGAATCCCAAGAGGAAGGACTTATTAGAGACTCCGGAGCGCGTAGCTGACATGTACGAGGAGATCTTTGCAGGCATGCCGCAGGACCCGGAAAAGGAATTAGAGGTCCTTTTGGACCACAAACATGAAGAGATCGTGTTGTTGAAGGACATACCTTTATATAGTATGTGTGAACACCATCTCTTGCCTTTCATAGGCCGGGCGCATGTGGCATATATACCCAAAGGCGGCCGCGTGACCGGTTTAAGCAAGATCGCCCGCGTAGTTGAGATCCTTTCTAAGCGGCTCCAGGTCCAGGAGCGTTTGACGACCCAGATAGCCGATATAATAATGGATAAGCTCCGGCCTTTGGGTGTAATGGTCGTGATCGAAGCAGAGCATCTTTGTATGAGTATGCGCGGAGTAAAAAAACCCGGCATTACTACTGTAACGAGCGCTGTGCGCGGCATATTTAAGGAGAACGAAAAGACCCGTTCCGAGACGCTGGCGCTAATGAAGGGGTAGAGGGATAAAAAGGGAAAAACACCTAAACTAGATCCCGATACTAAATCGCTTCGCAGATTTCTATGAAATCTGCTTGCACGTATCGGGATAAATTCGCCATTTCGACTTATGTCGCGCCATAAAGCGGCGCTCCGTAAGTCGTGGGCTCATTTATGGAATACACAAAAGGCCGGATTAGGGCGTATTTTTTTATTGAAGTTCAAAGATGATGATATCTTGCTGGATGGGCTGGTTTCGTTGGCCAAAAAAGAAAAGATAAAAACCGCGACTTTTTTGTTCCTTGGAGCCTTAAAAAAAGGCCATTTGGTCACAGGGCCTAAAAAACCGGTAATACCTCCGGAACCGAATTGGAGAACATTCAAGGACGGGTGGGAGGTTATGGGGGTTGGAACGATATTCGCAGGGCCGCTCGGCCCGCAGGTCCATGTGCATACTACGATGGGCAAGAAGGATAAGATGCTTACCGGCTGCCTTCGTAAAGATTCAAAAGTTTTTTTGGTCGTTGAAGCGGTGGTCTATGAGCTCAAAGGCGTCAAGGCGACAAAAGGGCTGGACCCGAAGACGGGGTTGAATCTTTTAAAGATCTTATAAGCAGGCAAAATTAAGGAGGTATGGCTATGAAGAAAAAACTTTTGTTTTTAGCAGGGGTTATTATTTTAAGCAGTGTATCCTCGGGGTGCGCTATTATGGACAAAGCCCGTATGGCCGATCGGTTGAAGAGGGATCTGGCAGAATGCCGCGGCCAACTGGAGGCTGTAAAAGAAGAGAAGGATTCGGAATTGGAGCGAGCCAAGAGGGAATTGATGCGCACACTCGGAAAGGAACTTGGCGACTACAAGGCGAAGCTCGAAATGACAGAGCGCGGCCTGGTCATTACTTTTTTGGCCGAGATCTTCTTTGATTCCGGTAAAGACGTTATTCTGACAGATGGAAAGCCGGTTTTGCAGAAAGTGGCGCAAGTATTGAACAAGGATGTGCCGGATTCAAAAGTAGCTATCGAGGGCCATACAGATACAGACCCGATCAAATATTCCGGCTGGAAGTCCAATTGGGAGCTTTCCAGCGCAAGGGCCCTTGCAGTTTTGCATTATTTTCAGGATGACGCAAAGGTCAGCCCGCAGAGGCTTTCTATCAGCGGGTATGGCGAGTATCGTCCTGTTGCGGCTAACGATACCGTGCAGAATAAGAGGAAGAACAGGCGCGTGGAGATCGTCATCTTGCCATCAGCCCTGGCAAAGGTCAAACCGGAACGGAAAAATTAAAAATAATTCTAAAGCAGAAACTGTTTCCGAGTCAATCGGGAAAGTGGGTTTAGAGCAAAAGTTTATCAAGTAGCCCATAGTCTGCATTCTCGGTTAAACATCTTTCCGGATAGCTGCTGAATTCATATTCTCTTAAACAATTTGTAATATTTGCCCTAACCGGATTTTGCTCTATATATGTAATGCAGTCCATTAAATATTTATCTTTGTCTATTACTTTTGTCTTGAATCTTTCCTGCCACAGATGGCCTACCTTATTATATTTTTTGTTGTAATAAGCAGTATAAGAGCGATGTAGGCCCTGCATAAGCTTAGGTAACTTTTCCGGATCCTTGGGTTCTCCCACGAGATGAATATGATTTGGCATCAGACAATAGCCGTATAATAACAAAGAATATTTTCTTTTATAATGTTTTAGTTGACGAAGATAAAAATCAAAGTCTTCTTTACCGGCAAATATGGTTTGTTTGTGGTTGCCTCTGGCCATAATGTGATAGCAAACATTTTTGATTAACAGTCTAGTTTTAGTCATTTTTTGCCTTTCATCCCAGTTTCCCGATTGATTTTAAAACAGTTTCCCGATTAGGTTGGAAACAGTTTCTAAGTTAAAAAGTTTGCCTGTCCAGGGAACGGTACTGTATAGCCTCGGCCACATGAGACGCTTTAATATTTTCTTTGCCTGCCAGATCAGAGATGGTGCGAGCTACCTTTAGTATTTTGTCATAGCCTCTGGTCGACAGACGGAGTTCCTCGATGGCGGCCTTTAGGATCCCGGAACATTCTTTATCAAGAGCGCAATACTTCCTGGTTTGTCTATGGTTCATGGACGCGTTAAAAAGTATGCCTTCTTTTTTGAAGCGTTCTCTTTGGATGGCGTGGCACTTAAGGACCCTTGTTTTAACCGAGTGTGAATTTTCCGAAAGGGTATCATCGGTCAATTCTTGGTATTTCAGCGACGGTACTTCCATATGGATATCTATGCGGTCTAAGAGCGGCCCTGAAATTTTTGACCGGTAACGGTGTATTTGCCTGGGAGAGCATGAGCAGTTACTGTGCGGCTGTCCGAAGTGGCCGCATGGGCATGGGTTCATGGCGCAGACGAGCATAAAACGCGCAGGGAAGGACAATGATCTGGCTGCTCGGGCAACGCGTATCTGGCCGTCTTCTAATGGTTGGCGCAGGACTTCAAGGACATCGCGGTGAAATTCCGGCAGTTCATCCAAAAACAAGACACCGTTATGCGCCAGGCTGATCTCTCCGGCCTGTGGGATGGTGCCTCCTCCGACAAGCGCGGTGTTGGAAATGGTGTGGTGCGGAGACCTGAAAGGCCTTAAGTGCAGGAGTCCGGTTTTCGAGTCCAGTTGTCCCGCGCTTGAGTGGATCTTCGTAGTCTCCAGCGCTTCATCTTCGTTCAAAGGCGGCAGTATTGAAGTCATCCTTTTGGCAAGCATAGTTTTCCCGCTGCCGGGCGGGCCGATGAGAAGGATATTATGCATGCCGCCTGCCGTTACTTCCAGCGCCCTTTTAGCGGCCCATTGGCCTTTGACATCGCAAAAATCCAGTTCGTCAGCAAAGGAATTCCCGATATCTTTCGAATGTCTGGAATTACAGTTGATATAAGGGGATAGGTTATTTGGATCATAAAGGAATGCAACCAGTTCCCTAAGTGTTTTTATACCATAGACTTTTATTTCTTTGACAACTGCTGCTTCGTTGGCATTGTCTAATGGGAGTATTAGCTTTTTTGATCTCTTTTTCCTCATTGCCAGGGCCATAGAAAGGGCCCCTTTAACAGGTCGTAGTTCTCCGTTTAATGATAGCTCGCCTATGAAGAAGTATCCCTCAAGCAGTGTCTTGTCTATTTGTTTTGACGCAGCAAGAATGCCCAATGCTATAGCCAGATCAAAAGAAGAGCCCTCTTTTTTGACATTTGCCGGTGCAAGGTTTACCGTGATCTTATCGGCAGGGTAAGTGAACTCGCTGTTTTTTAAGCCGGAACGCACTCTTTCTTTGCTCTCTTTTATGGTTGAGTCAGGCAAGCCTACAATAGCGATATTGGGCAAGCCATTGCTGACATCGACCTCTATTTCAACCTGGAGGGCGTCAATGCCTACGACACTGAAAGTATGGACTTTTGCAAGCATTTTAGGGGTAAAAGTGCTTGTACTTGTTCGCTTTGCTCACAAGTACTTCACTAGATGCGCGCTACGCGCACATATTAATGTGCTTGATTTCTTTAGCAGGTATACCTTATAATAGAGCTTCTTGAATTTCCTTACAGAGTCTAATCTTTTGGAGTTCTTTGCGGGGAAACGTAGGACCTACGAGAGTAGGCAGGGGAAAGAACTTGTATTTAAGCGGTACCTTATCATATAGATGGGGAGCTGTCAATATAAACCTGCTTTTAGGAAAGCAGGCATAAAATACATGAAAAATTCTATTCTTTGGGCTATTATTGCAATTTTACTTGGGATCGCGCTTTTTGGTTTTTTAAAGTCCCTGGAGCTGGTGGCTAAAAACGCGGTTTTAACTCACTCCTTGGGGGTTCTTAAGACGAAATTAGACAATACCCAGTTTTCTTTGGATTCCGCAAAGCAGGCATTAAGCGAAAGTTATTTGAAAAGCGCTGAACTTGAGGGCAGGTTGGCCGTTATTGATAAAAAGCTTAACCAGCAGGCGCGGGATATCAAAGGGTATCTGGGAAAGATCTCGAATATGTCCGTTAAACTCCAGTATACAGCTCGTGCGAATGCCTCGCTTTATGCAGAGAATCAGGGTATAACGAATCAACTATTGCGCACAAGATTAGAGTCGCAGGAGATGCGCACAAAGCTTTCCTCGATCACTGAATTAAAGAAAGCTATCAAAGAGCTTAAGGTGAAGATCCGCCAGGAGAAGAAATCGAGGAAGATCCAGCCGGCCGTACAAAAGAAGGTAGTGCAAGAAAATAAGGTTCTTATGCTTCCTGCACAGGAAGAAATAATGGAAGAGCCTTTTGAAGGTAACGCAGGTTTTTTGATAAAAGATGGCAAGTCAACATTTGAAGGGTTGGTGGATATCCGCGTGGTTCCTGCGGAACCAGTAATAGCACTTTAAAATTAAGGAACAATAATTTGCCCCTCGTCCAAACGTCTTAAAATTCTCTTATGATAATTTTAAGTCAGACTTCGGGGTTAATTTACTGACATAATGATTTCGACGGTAAATTAAGAAAGGACCACAATATATGCAGGATATATTTGCAGGCATACTTCATAACCATGTGCTGATGGTGACATTGCTTGCATGGGCAATAGCCCAGACGATCAAAGTTGCTTTGGGTGTTCTGCGTACCAAGAGGTTTGATTTCAGGTGGTTTATCGGCACCGGCGGCATGCCTTCGGCCCATGCCGCGGGTTCCAGCGCCTTGGCCACTATTATCGGGCTTGAGTATGGTTTCCAGACACTCGTCTTTGCCTTGGCCGCTGTCTTTGCCATGGTCACCATGTTTGATGCTCAAGGCGTGCGCCGGTCCACGGGCAAACAGGCAGAGCTATTAAACAAGATACTCGACGATATCTATTGGCGCGGCAAGATAGAAGAAACACGGCTAAAAGAACTAATAGGCCACACGCCTATTGAAGTATTTATGGGTTCCATTATCGGCATTTTACTTGCGGTTATATTTCAAAGATAGAGGAGACGGAGGACATGAAAAAGATCTGGATCGTAGCTGGCGCGGTTATCTTTGTATCGTTATTATTGTTGGCAAATCTTATTTACAAGAAGTCTTCTGCTGCGGTTCGCAAGGTCAGCGAAGAAAATACGCAGGCTCCGGCGGTTGGCGCACAGCCGGGTTTTGAGCCGCAGTTTAAAGAAGGCATGGCCCTTGAAGCCAAGGGTGAACTTCTGGCTGCGCAGGCAAGCTATAAAAATATCGTCATGGCTTATGCGTCGCGCCCTGATATTGAAGGCGTACAAAAGAGGCTTGAGGACTTAAATATGCGCATCATCCTTTCAGCTTTAAACGTCCCGGGCCAGACCGCTATACGGGAAGTCAAAGAAGGGGATTCCCTTAGCATGATCGCTGATGAATATCATACGACAGCAGAGCTTATCAGAAGAGAAAACGGCCTAAAGTCCGATGTCATAAGGCCTGGCCAGCGCCTGCGGATATGGACGGGCCGTTTAAACGTTTTGGTAGATAAGTCGCAGAACCTTTTGACGCTCAAATCAGACGGAGAGGTTATAAAGTCTTTTAGAGTATCTACAGGGAAAGATAATATCACTCCTGTCGGTACGTTTAAGATCGTCAACAAACTTAAAGATCCTTCCTGGACCCATGACGGCGAGCTTATTCCTGCAGGGAACCCAAAAAATATTTTAGGCACGCGCTGGCTGGGTTTTGATATGCCCAGTTATGGCATACACGGCACGACACAGCCTGAAAGTATAGGCCAGCAGGCTACTGCCGGTTGCGTGCGAATGCTAAACGACGAAGTGGAATTGCTCTATGATTTTCTGCCCGTCGGCACAGAAGTAACTGTCATTGATTAAGGAGAAAGAGGCCTTTTTTTATGATCGGCTTAGAGTTTGAAAAACCGATATTAGAGCTTCAGAAAAAAATAAATGAGCTCAAAAAATTTACGTCGGATAAAAAGATCGATCTTTCCGGAGAGATCAAGCGCCTGGAAGAGAAGCTTCAACATTTGCGCCGCGATATTTACGGAAAGCTAACCCCCTGGCAGCGCGTCCAGATCTCCCGTCATCCGCACCGGCCCTATACCCTGGATTATATCCAGCTTATCTTAAATGATTTTATTGAACTCCACGGCGACAGGGCCTTTCGCGATGACAAGGCCATAATTACAGGATTGGCCAAGTTGGACGGCCAGAAGATCTTGGTTATCGGCCAGCAGAAAGGCCGCGATACGAAAGAGAATTTAAGCAGGACATTCGGCTGCGCGCACCCGGAAGGATACCGCAAAGCCCTTCGCATGATGGAAATGGCGCAGAAGTTCGGGCTTCCCGTGATGATTTTTATCGATACGCCGGGCGCCTACCCCGGGATCGGGGCCGAAGAGAGAGGCCAGGCACAGGCTATTGCCTGGAATTTAAAGATGATGTCCGGGATAAGAACGCCGATGGTGGCAGTCGTTATTGGAGAAGGCGGTTCAGGCGGCGCCCTGGGCATAGGCGTTGCAGACAGGGTATGTGTACTGGAAAACGCGTATTATTCCGTTATCTCCCCGGAAGGCTGTGCGGCTATTCTTTGGAAGAGCAGTGTAAAGGCGCCGGACGCGGCTGAAGCGCTGAAATTGACGGCGCAAGACCTCCTTAAATTCGGCGTTATCGACGAGGTAATTAAAGAACCATTGGGCGGCGCGCACGTAGACCCACAAGAAACCGCTAAAAATATCAAGGCCGCAGTCAAAAAATATTTTATCGAGCTGATGAAAATCCACAAGGATGAGCTTGTCGGCCTGCGTTACGAAAAATTCAGGTCAATGGGAAAATTTGAGGAAAAAGATGAAGATTGAGCAGGAACTTTTGATACTTGGCCTTTTAAAAGACAAGCCGCGGCACGGTTACGAGATCAAAAAGCAGATAAAAGAGGTCATAAGCACTTTTGCGGCCCTGGAAGTCGAGTCGATCTACTATACGTTGAACCTTCTTGAAAAAAAAGGTTTTGTCAAAAAGACCGTTACAGCGCAGGGGTCCAGGCCGGAGAAGTTTGTTTATAGTTTAACGCTGAAAGGTGATGCGCGTTTTACGCAGCTATTGACAAAGAGCATCTTGACCGTTGAGAGGCCAAAGTTTAGCGTTGATATCGCGCTTTATTTTCTTCCTTATCTGCCGGTGGATGTTGCCCGGCACCGCCTTAAAGGCAGGGTACGCATGCTCTCAAAAGTAGAAGAGGCCTTAAAGACCCTGGTCGGACAGCTGGAGAAAAAATCCTCCTATCATTTGAAGTCGATAATCGAGCATAATCTTGAGCTATTGCAGGCTGAAAAGAAATTCATACAAGACATAGGCGTTGAGCTATCCCGGCAAAAGATATCTATCCCCGAATGGCCCCATTCTTCTTAATTTTGCATATTTCAGTTTTTCCCTACAAAATTAATCCCGAAGCGTGCTCGAAAAATATCGCCAGAGATTTTTCGAGCGATTACGCAAGGGGATAACTATTTGTTTTATATAACCCACTGACTCTAATCATCTTAAATCTCTGAGATATCAACCAAAGATTATTTTTAAACTTTCAGTTGACGTACTAAAATTTAAATAGTAAAATTTTACTATTTGCCACCCTTAATGTTCAATAATACAGGGCAATCCGCCTTCGGCGGATATACATAAGTGAGGCCCTATGCCTAATTTAGTACGTGATTTGTTGGAAAAACAGGCCAAGACTTTTCCTCAAAAGCCTGCAATTATTTTTCAGGATACGCCAATCACATTCCTAGAGCTCAAGGATAATGTCTTTCGCCTTGCGAACAATCTCACAAAATATGGTGTGAAGAAAGGCGACAAGGTAGCTCTATATTTGCCGAATTGGCCGCAATATGTTTATTCGTATCTTGCGCTTTTTTCCATCGGGGCAACAGTCGTTCCTTTTGATTTCATGCTTAAAAACGAAGAGTTGGAGGCTTGCCTTAACCATTGTCAGGCGCGGCTTTTGATCGCAAGGCACAAAGAAGATGTCTCTTTGGAAAGCATTAAGGTAAAAGTCCCTTCCTTAACAGATATCATCCTTGTGCATGATAGTAAACCGGATGGTTTTCTTGCATTCGATGATTTTTTGGCTAAAGGGGATGTGACTGCGCCGTCTGTTGATATCGCCGATAGCGAAAAATCGCTCATCCTTTATACTTCCGGCTCAACTGGCAGGCCTAAGGGGGTATTGCTTAATTACAGGCACCTTAGCGCATCACCAAAGGCAATGGAGTATTTCGTGGACCTTACGCCTCTGGATGTCAAGATATCCGCGCTCCCTCTTTCGCATGCAGGCGGCCTGGTCTATATACAGAATTGTATATTTTTTGCCATCTCCTTGGTCTTAATGGAAAGATTTGTCCCGGCGGAGTTCTTGAAGAACGTCGAGAAGTACAAGGCCACATGTTTTCATATGGTCCCGTCGATGTACTATGCGCTCCTTAGCTTAAAGGAGTTTGAAAAATACGACCTGTCGAGCATACGCTGGGTAAATGTTTTTGGCGCGCCGAATTCTCCGGACGCGCTTCGCCGTTTTAAGACCTATTGCCCGAATGCCTTGCTTTTAAACGGCTGGGGCTTGACGGAGACGAACGCGCCTAACACAGTGGTACCTTTGGGTTCGGATAAAATAGAGTCTATAGGCCGGCCTGCGCCGTGGATCGATATACGCTTAGTTGACGACAATGGCAAAGAAGTCCCTCAAACAGAGGTCGGCGAGCTGATTATTAAAAGCTGGGTAGTCATGGACGGCTATTACAATGACCCGTCTTTGACAGCCGATGTTTTAAAAGACGGCTGGTTCCATACCGGTGACCTTGCGCGCCGCGATAATGAAGGGATGTATTATATCGTCGGCCGTAAAAAAGATATGATCAAGGTTTCCGGACAGTTGGTCTTTCCAACAGAGGTCGAAGAAGCCATCCATAAACACCCGCATGTAAAAGAGGCCGCTGTTGTCGGTGTGCCGGATGCGCTGCGCGGAGAGGCGGTCAAGGCCTTCGTTGTTTTAAAAGACGAAGTAAGCGTCTCGGACCGGGACCTGCGCCAGTTTTGCCGAGAGCATCTTGCGCATTTTAAATTACCGCATGAATTTATTTTTATCAAGGAATTGCCCAAGAACAGGGCAGGCAAGATAGATAAAGTGTTATTGAAACAAGAGAGGACAGAAAACAGATGACAGAGGACAGAAAAACAAAAAAACTGAAAAACAGAAAGACGAAAAAATTTTTGCCCGTGTTCTTTAGTTTTTGTGTTTTTATGTTTTTTGGTCAAGGATAACTAAAAGGAGCTTACACATGCAGATGAAAAAAGACATACATTTGACGGGGCAGGATCTATTGGGTATGGTGCAGCTTAAGCCGGGAGATTTTGGTAAATATGCCATTATTCCCGGGCCGGCTGAAAGGCGCGATGCCATTCTGCAATATATGGAGCGGCCGGTTAAAAGTTTTTCATTTTTTGAGTATGCGGTCTACACCGGCACCTATGAAGGCATAAAGATAGCTGTGGGAAACGGCGGAAGGTTTTCGCCCGATTCTGCGATCATTGCAGAGATCCTCTGCGCCGGAAAAGTCGAGTACATTATCCGCGCAGGCTCCTGCGGCGCGCTTGACGAAAATATAAAGGTCGGCGATATAGTATTGGCCACCGGTGTCATACGCGGAGACGGTGTGACACCTTATTACGTGGATAAAGATTTTAAGACGGTTTCGGATAAGTCTGCGTTTGATGCAGTTGAAAAAGTCGCGTCGCAGGAAGGTGTGAATGTGCGCAAAGGCCTTATGTGGACGACTGATGCGCTTTTACGCGAGACCAGGGAGGTCGTAGAGCGCGCCAGGAAAGAAGGCGCTATCGCAGTAGACATGGTGTCAAGCGCCATGATGACCATAGCGCAGCTGAACGGCGTCAAGGCCGTGTCTATTTCTGCGGTCAGTGATAACCTTATTACCGGCGAGCTGGGGTTCATGAATCCCGACTATTACGATGCCGAGGCAAAGGTTATCAAGATCTGCCTGGATGCTGTGAAGTATTTAGCCGCACAAGGGAAGTAAATGAAAGAATCTATTCTTTTTTGGCCTGTCCGCTTGGAAGGCGATACGCTTTATATCCTGGATGAAACAAAGATACCCGGGAAAGTCGCCTATTTAAAGGTAAGGGATTATCTCCAGGCGATAGATGCGGTTGTCTCAATGAAGACGCGCGCCTTTGGCCAGTTTTTAACGGTCTGCTATGCCTTTATCCTTGAGACACAGAAGTCCCGGGATAGGACAAAAGAAGAACTAATGGGTATTTTAAAAAAGGTAGCCGAGGCTTTTAATAACAGCCGCCCAACGTTTCCCTTTGCCGAAGTTACCGGCATGGTTTTAGGTATTGCGCAGAAGGTCTATGGGAGCCCTGCTTTTCCCGGGAATTTTATCCGTGCCATGGAAGGTATGCTTAAAGGCATACGGCAACAGAGGCACGACCGTGCCAGCCGGGCAGCAGGACTTTTAAAAGACGGCGATAGTGTTTTGACGCACTGCCATGTTTCAGGAGAGATGAGCTTGATCGGTGAATTCTGCCGCCGCGATGCTAAAAAAGTTAAATTCTTTGCAACGGAGACAAGGCCTTATTTTCAAGGGGCGCGGCTGACAGCCTGGGAGTTAAAGCGCGATGGTTTTGATGTTACGCTCATCCCGGATAATGCCGTAGCAAAGGTCATGGCCGAGGGTAATATCAATTGTGTCATTGTAGGCTCTGATCGGTCGGCCAAAAACGGCGATTTTGCGAATAAGATCGGCACGTATCAGATCGCGCTTTTAGCCAAACACTTCGGGATCCCTTTTTATGTGCTCGTCCAGCCTTCGGATAAATTGAAAAGCGGCGCAGACATCCCGATAGAGATACGTGACGACGATGAGATATTGGCATATGACGGCAAGAGATTGGCGCCTAAAGGCTGCGCGGCTTATTATCCGGGTTTTGACGTGGTGTCCAATGAGTTGGTGACAAAACATATTGCGATAAATGCAAATTAACGAATTAAAATCTATCCCGTTTTTGCAAGCGAAGGGCGAGCAAAAGCCGGGATTAATTTGTTGAGAAAAAACGTAGCATGCAAATTAACGGGAAGTTGCCTTTGATCTTTGGCGTTCCGGACCGTGCTTTCTTCGAGAAATTTGGAGAAAAGAAGGTTTTTGTCGCAGAACTAAGGCCCGGCCTGGAAGGCATGCAGGCCGTTTCCAAAGGGCTGCTTAAGAAAAAGATCACGCCTGTTGTTATTTGCGATAATATGATGGCTTTTTGCATGCGCCAGGGCCTTGTTTCGGGTGTGCATATTTTTTATAAAAATTTAAACAAAGATAACGCGGTCTGTCGTACAGGTTCCTTGATCGCGGCGCTCTGCGCCAAAGAACACAATATCCCGGTCTATATTCATAAGGCGGCCGTAGCTAAAGTTAAGATTTCTGACCTAAGGAAAATAGGCGGCAGGCTCGTGACGAATGCGGATTTAAAGACCTATTGTCCTGTTTTTGAAGATGTACCGCTGGAGCTGGCTAATATAGAAGGATAAAAATGGAAAAACTAAAAGTAGACGAAGTCATTGAGGCAGGGAAGCTTATCTGGGCAAAGGACCTGACCGGCGGCCTTTCGGGGAATTTGAGCCTTAAGGTGGCTGACAATATGCTTTTGATAACAGGCAGGTGTTCTTGTCTGGGCATGTTGGAGCCCAAAGACGTTTGCGCCGTTGATCTTGACGGCAACCCGCAGGATAAGGATTTTGTCCCGTCTTCGGAGAAACTATTTCACACCAGCGTCTACAAAAATCTCGATGCCAAGGCCGTTGTGCATGTGCATCCCACATGGACAAACGGATATTTCAGCGCGCATGACAAGATCGACTTCGATACGTTCGAAACCCGCCTGACCTTGGGTGATATTCCTGTCATTGACCAGAAGACGCCCACCATTACAGATATTACTCCTGTGATCGAAGCTTTGAAAAATAGCAATATCGTTGTATTGAAACACCACGGTGTAGTGGCAACAGGCCAGACCTTGAAAGACGCCTTTTATCTGGTCCAGACGCTGGAAGAGGCGGTCAAGATGGCTTTTATCAGGGATTTTTACAGTTCTGTCAAAAACACAGGTTATGTGCAAGGTGAGAAACCGCAGGAGAGTTCGAAAGGAAGCGGCAAAAAATATAAATTATTCTCGGAAGAGCAGATCAGGGATATCGTAGATATTGTAAATCGCGACGAAAAGTTCAAACAGCTGTCGCTTGAGACATCTTTAAAGACAAAGCTGGCAGTTGTGCTTGACGAGACGCAGGACACTTATTGTTTTAATTTTGCCGACGGGAAGATCATTGATTATACGCGTTCGGCCGATGACGCCGAGTTTGTTATATCAGGAAAAAGCGAATACTGGCGCGCTATTTTTAACAGGCAGCTCGATCCTTTTGCCGCAACTACCCAGAAGAAGCTCAAGCTCAAAGGGGACTTTGCCAAGATATCCCGCTGGTACGTGCCTTTTAACAGGCTTTTCGAATTGTGGGTCAAAACACCTGTGGAGTAAATTAGATGACAGTTGGCAGAGGACAGAAAACAGAAAATTTTTTCTGACATCTGACTGCTGTTATCTGTCTTCTGAATGTTGAGGTATTTATGAGTCAATATAAAATGTATATCGACGGGAAGTTTTGCGAGGCCGAAGGCGGCGCGAGGTTAGAAAGCATTAACCCGGCCACGGAAGAAAAAATCGCGTCTTTTCCCAAGGCTAGCGTTGCTGATCTGGAAAGAGCGATCACTGCTGCCAGGCGAGCTTATGATGAAGGCGAGTGGCCTAAGATGTGCCTTTCAGAACGCGGCCAGTATCTGACCAGGATAGCGCACCTTATCCGCGAATCGGCATATGAGCTGTCCCGTATTGAAACATTGGATACCGGCAAGACGTCAAAGCAGACTACGTTCATTGATATCCCGGTCGCGGCCAATGCCTATGAATATTTTGCCGGTGCTGCAGGAGAGGTCAAAGGCGAGACATTGAATATCCCTGCCCCGGCCGCCAGTTATACTCTGCGCGAACCCGTCGGAGTTGTGGGCGCAATTACTCCATGGAATTATCCGTTTCTGATGGCGGCATGGAAGATAGCCTCGAGCATTATTTTAGGTAATACGGTCGTTTTTAAGCCATCGCGCGAGGCATCCTTGAGCAGCCTTGAATTGGCAAAGATCCTGGAAAAGTGCGAACTTCCAAAAGGGGTAGTCAATATCGTGACGGGGGAAGGCGCTACTCTGGGCGATGCACTGGCATCATCCGTGTCAATCGATATGCTTACGTTCACCGGCTCAACAGAAGTCGGGCGCTCTGTCATGAAGGCAGCAGCATCGAACTTAAAAAAATTGACTCTGGAACTCGGAGGCAAGTCTCCGAATATAGTCTTGGCTGATTGTGATCTGGAGACCGCGGCGAACGGTTCTTTGTGCGCTATTTTTATGAACCAGGGCCAGATGTGCGTGGCAGGCTCCAGGCTTATTGTCGAAGAAAAAATTTATGATAAATTTCTGGAATTATTGGTTACCAAGACAAGGAAGCTAAAGATAGGCGATCCTCTGGATCCGGCGACCGACATCGGCCCGCTCATCAGCGCAAAGCAGAAGAAGAGCGTCCTTGATTACATAGCCATAGGCAAAAAAGAAGCCAGGCTTGTTGCCGGCGGAGGAGTGCCGGCAGCGCTCAATAAAGGATATTTTGTAGAGCCTACGATCTTTGCAGATGTCAAAAATGGTTCGCGCATAGCGCAGGAAGAGATCTTCGGCCCTGTCCTGTGCGTTTTAAAAGCCAAGGACGCCGATGAAGCTGTCCGCATTGCCAACGACACTGATTACGGCCTGGCTGCTATGGTCTGGACAAAAGACGTTACTCGCGCAACAGCTGTTTCGCGCGCCTTACGTTGCGGGACAGTATGGGTCAATACATTCGGCGGATTTTATAATGAAGCGCCTTTTGGCGGCTATAAACAAAGCGGTTTCGGAAGAGAATTGGGCAAAGAAGGCCTCTTGGAATATACTCAAACAAAACACGTAAATGTCGATCTGACGCCGGGAGGCAAAACTCTCGTAGCCTCTTGGTTCAATGTGTAGTTCTTAGGAGAGGGCACATATGAGTGCGCCGAGGGAAGCGTATAGGTTCTTGTTGGTGAAAGTCCAACTTGGGCAAAGGTTAGCCACCAGCCCAATACTAAATTCCACATTTAGGGAGGTAACGAACTAAATGAAGCTGGAATGCGGGAGACAACGGG
>JACRLT010000036.1 GCA_016235185.1 Candidatus Omnitrophota bacterium | reverse complement strand
GGGGTCAATGAAGCCCCAGGTAAACGATACAACCTATAACCTATCTACTCTCCAGACCATTCGAGCTACTATATCGATAATCCAGAGAATTCACCAACTCATTTGACTTTTATCGTATCATCTCCTTGATTTTGTATATTTTAGGATTTTACCCTGCAAAATCAACTCCGAAGCCTATCCCCACTGTTTCGTTTTGCTTTCGCAAAGCGAAACAAAACGGTGGGGATGCCTAGGCAAGGAGCCATTCTTACCCTATCCGGCCATGTTCCTCCATCATTCTTCGCCAAACTTTTCACGGCGAGCCTGTTTTTTCTGGCTCTGTTTTCTCTTCCAATCCAAGACCTTTTCCTTTTTAGCGCGGGATATCCTTGTTTTGATCCTAGCCTTCTTGACCTTAAACCTTTCCCGCAGTTTTGCTTCTAAGCGCGACAACGCCAATTCTTTATTTTGGATCTGCGACCGCGATTCCTGTCCTACAGCTACAAGTCCGGTAGGCAAATGCGTTATGCGCACGGACATATTGCGCTTATTTTTATGCTGGCCTCCCGGCCCGCCTGACTTAAAATACTCGGTCTTTAAATCTTTTTGATTCATCATCATAACTTATACCTTCAAGCACAAATTGTCAAACTGCTTGACAAAAAACTTCTCTCGAGTATAATTTGATAATCTAAAAATTGTTCAGTTTAAATAAGATCTGGAAGAGGAAAACATGTCAAAAGTCTGCATTATTTGCGAAAAACATATGGTCATGGGCGGCCATATAGCCAGGCGAGGTATGGCGAGGAGAAAGGGCGGTGCCGGCCAAAAGATCACCGGACGCTCCAAACGTGCCTTCAAGCCGAATGTCCAGAAATTGCGTATTGTGACAGGCAACGGTACGGTAAGAACCGCCTATGTCTGCACCAAGTGCCTCAAGGCCGGAAAAGTCAAAAAGGCTTAATCCGCTGTTTTAATATCCTTGATCTCAAGCTGGATGGTATTGTGGTTGTTCCAATCATCCCAGCCCAGGCAATAAGCCAGGTCTATCCGCGGGGAATTGTTTACCAGCCCGAAGAAATCCGCCATCCCGAATCCTATAGCTTCAAAAGTCCGCTCTCCGTCACTAACCCAAAACTTTAAAGAATTCTTGCCCGCCAGCATAGGCTTGGTCTTAACAAGAAGATTTTTTGATATGAACACCGGCCTGCGGTTCCCTTCGCCGAAAGGGCTTAACGCGTCAATAGACGATAACAAGCCCTCATTAATAAGAGATAACGGTATGGCCGCATCTACTTCCAAAACAGGCGCAAGCAATCCTTGCTTAAAATTTTCACGGGCAACAGAATTGAGCGCCTGCCTGAACTCGCCTATATTCTTTCGCTCGATCGTCAAACCGGCAGCATATTTATGCCCGCCGAACTCCTTTAAAAACGGTTCGCATCTGGCTAGGGCCTCATAAATATGGAAATTATGGACGGAACGGGCCGAACCGCGGCCGATCTCATCCTGAAAAGATATAATAACAGCCGGCCGATAATACCGGTCGACTATCTTGGACGCAACGATACCTAAGACACCCGGATGCCAATCTTCCCGGGATAACACGATAATAAAATCATCTTTGAAATTGATCTCTTTGTCGATCAGGTCTATCGCCTCGTTTAAGACTTTTTCCTCTATTTTCTGGCGCTCCCGGTTGAACTCATTCAAAGACCGCGCAAGGGTGTCAGCCTCCCTACTATCACCGCTCATCAACAGATCAAGCGACGTATGGGCAGAATCAACACGGCCGCTGGCATTAAGCCTGGGAGCCAAAATGAAACTTATAGAATGCGTGGATATCTTTTTGCTTTTTATGCCTGCCGCCTCCATCAAAGATAACAACCCGAGCCTGCTGGTATTGTTTAAGGTATCAAGGCCATGTTTTACAAAGATCCTGTTCTCTCCCCTCAAAGGCGCAACATCCGCCACTGTACCCAATGCCACCAGGTCCAGATATTGGCCGGCATCTTCTGTTCCAAGGGCCTGGATAAGCTTATATACAAGGCCTACGCTGGCCAGATCTTTGAAAGGATAATCACAATCATCCTGTTTTGGATTTAAAATAGCGAGGGCTTGCGGCAGATTTTCTTTCGGCGGTTCGTGGTGGTCTATAATTATGCAGTCGATGCCGGCTTCTTTAAGGCTCATGGCCTCCCGGTGAGCCGTTACACCGCAGTCTAAGGAAATAAAAACTTTTGTGCCAAATGCCACAGCCTTTGCCACGGCCTCCTGGTTTAAACCATATCCATCCTTGATCCGGTGAGGCACATAGTGGATGAGATGAGCGCCCAGGCGTTTTAATTCAGTCTCCAAAATCGCGCATGACGTTACGCCGTCGACGTCAAAATCCGTGGCTATAAAGATCGGTTCTTTTTTACTGACAGCCGTCCGGATGCGCCCTACAGCCTCCCTCATGCCCTTCATGAGATACGGGTCGTAAAGGTCGGAGAGCTCGGACCTCAAAAAAACTTCCGCGCTTTCTTTATCCGTTATGCCGCGGCTGACCAATAGCTGCGCAAAAAGGCTGCTTGCGCCCAATGCAAGAACCAGCTCATTCTTTAACTCAATATCGGGTTCTTTCGGTTTCCAGGTTTTTTGCATAAAAGATCCTTCGACTTAAACCTAAAAAACAGTAAGGCAACGCTCAGGATGATCCGCCGAAGGCGGATCACATCCGTTCGGGAGAGGATACGCCCAAGATAGCTAAACCGTTGGCGAGAGTTACCTTGACGGCCCGTATCAAAGCAAGCCTGGCTCCTGTCAAATCAGCATCTGGGGATAAAACTTTATGCCTGTCATAAAACCGGTGAAAAGCCGCTGCCAGGGATTGAAGATAAGTCGTCAAACCGTAAGGGTCAAGCTGCTTTGCGCAGACCTCAAGGCAATAACCGAATTCAAAGATAGCCTTCATCAGGTCCTCTTCCTCTTCCTCTTTCAATAGAGAAAGGTCTGCGTTGTTAATATCGGCAGCAGCAGGCCCTGCGCCGGCCAATATGCCTGCAATTCGCGCATGGGCATACTGAATATAATATACCGGGTTTTCCGAGGTTTGCTTCTTGGCAAGCTCCAAATCGAAATCAAGATGGCTGTCTGTCTTACGCATAAGAAAAAAGAACCGTGAAGCATCGCGGCCGACTTCAGTCAGGACTTCACGAAGTGTCACGTATTGGCCTTTGCGCGTTGACATAGGCGCAGGCTGGCCGGCCCGAAACAACGTAGCGAGCTGAACGATAATGACAGATAAGGCATCTTTATCCTTACCCAGCGCCTGCACTGCTGCCTTCATGCGCGGGATATATCCATGATGGTCAGGCCCCCAGATATTGACGAGCTTCTCATACCCGCGCTCGAACTTATCTTTATGGTAGGCGATATCCGGCGCCAGGTATGTATAACTTCCGTCACTCTTACGCACCACCCTGTCTTTATCGTCTCCGAATTCTGTCGACTTAAACCAGACAGCTCCCTCGCTCTCGTAAATGTAGCCTCTTTTTTTTAAGTACCCTAGAACTTCTTCTATTTTTCCTGCTTTTCCCAAAACCTTCTGGCTATACCAGACATCAAAATTTACCCCAAAATCAGCCAGCTCATCCTGGATCACCTTCAATATCTTTGCAACGCCGTATTCTAAAAAGAGCTCATCCCTCTGTTTTAAGTCGAGTTTGGATATTTTTTCCCGCGTAGGATCGTCTGTCCACAAAGCTCTGGCCAGATCAATGATATACTCCCCCTGATAATGATCATCCGGAAAATCTATTTTTTCGCCGGAAAGCTCGCAATAACGCAGCCGGATAGAACGGCCAAGGATATTTATCTGGTTTCCCTCATCATTTAAGTAATATTCTTTTGTTACCAGGTAACCGGCATACGATAAGACATTGGCAAGCGCATCGCCTACAGCGGCCTGGCGCGCATGGGCCACGGACAAAGGCCCAGTAGGATTGGCGCTGACAAACTCAAGTAAAACTCGCTTGGCCTGTCCCAAGTCAGACTTTCCAAAATCTTTTTCTCGAGTATTGACAAAACGCAATAAGTCAAAAAATACTTCGTCTTTTAGAAAAATATTCAGGAAACCTGCGCCCTTGATCTCGATATCCTTTATAGGGCTGGACTTTTCACCGGCACTGTCAGCCTTAAGTATAGCGGCTATGCCGGCGGCAACCTCTTTCGGGTTCTTGCGAACAATGCCGGCCAGCCTTAAGGCAAGGCTGGTCGAAAGATGGCCAAACTCTTTTTCTTTCGGGATATCGAGATTTAAAATATCTGCGAGAGTATTTTTTGCGTCGGGAGAAACAGCGGGAAGACTAGCGAGATAACTTTCCGTGGCCTCTGCCAGCAGAGTCCGTAGCTTGAGTTCTATCTTTCGGTACATGAATGCGTTTTGCGTCCGCCCATAACCTGTCTAAGGCATAATAGTCGCGGACGTCCTTAAAAAAAATGTGGATAACTATATCGGAATAATCCAATAGTATCCACATGCCTTCTTTTTTGCCCTGGACAGATCTCAAGCACAGGCCGTGCTGATCAAATGTTTCTTCTATCAAATCTGCGATCGCCTGTCCCCGTCTTTGCGAGGAGGCGCTGCAGACGACAAAGTAATCGCAGAAGTTGGCGACCTTGTGCATATCCAAGATGCTCACATCCTCTGCTTTTCTCTCAAGAGCGAGTTTAGCCGCTAAGAGAGCTTTTCTCTTTGTCTCTATTTTATTACCTCCTATTTCGAACCAAGGATCTTGAACATCGAAGTGCCGCAAGTAGTGCATTTTCCTTTTGCGGCCCTGCGGCCGTTCTTCAAGATCTGCTCTTTGGAATCTTTCATTTCTTTCTTTGCCTTGCACTTAACGCAATAACCTTCCATGTTGCCTCCTTTAAGTAATTATTTAAAATACCTGGTTATTTTTTACCACAACTTGACAGCCATGTCAATACTTTAACTAAAAAGCGCTTATCATTTCTCTGATCTTATCCTCTTGGCCGGCGCCTTGAGGGCCTACTGCCGCAAAACGAAGCTTTTTCCAATCGATGACCTCGCCGGCTACTCGCAGGATGTCTGCGGCGGTAACGCGCTCAATATGCCTGCGCATCTCTTCTTTGGTCTGCAAGAACCCCAGGTTCATCAAAGACTCGCCCATCCACAGCATGTGCTCCAAAGAATCATCAAGCGCCATCTCTGTCTGGGCAATATAAAAATCCTTGGCGCGCCTTAACTCGCCTTTAGAGACTTTTACGGCCGCGATCTTCCTCAATTCGCCGAATATAAGCCCTGATGCCTCTAATAGATTTTTATTGTCTATGCCTGCGTGGACGAAAAAGACGCCGGTATCTTTGAGCTTTTTTATATGGGAGGCTACTTCATACGCAAGCCCCTTCTTCTCCCTTATTTCATTAAAGAGCCTGCTAGACATGTTGCCGCCAAGGATCACATGCATGAGCCCGAGCGCAAACCTGTCATGATGGGAACGTTTTAACGCGGGAAACCCTAAATTGATATGTGTCTGTTCAATTGGCTTGTGGGCCAGCTTGATCTTTGGCCCATCCTCTTTTGCTACAAAAGGAATGATCGGCCTGCTCTTGGAGGCTTTTAATCTTGCGAATATCTTTTCTACGCCGCGCTCTACCGCATCTTCATCCAGGTCCCCGGCGCAAGAAATAATAATATTATGCGGGCTATACCAAAAACCGTGGTAATCACTTATCTGGCGCGCTCTAATGCCGGTTACCGATTCGACGGAACCTGCGATATTACGGCCTAAAGGGTGCCCAGTCCACAAAAGCTCATCAAAAAGCTCGCTCACCTGATATTGAGGCAGGTCTTTGTACATCTTGATCTCTTCAATGATGACTGTCCTCTCTTTTTCGATATCACCGTCTTTCAGGAGAGGCTTCAAAGACATATCCGAAAGAACATCAAAAACTTTTTTAAAATGCTTACCCAGGAACTTGGCGTAATAGCAGGTGTTTTCTTCGGAAGTGAAGGCATTTAAAGAACCGCCTACGCCCTCGATGGATTCCTTGATATCCTCGCTCGTATACTTCTTTGAACCCTTAAAGACAAGATGTTCCAAAAAGTGGCTGATGCCGTTAATGGTCAGCTCTTCATTCCTGGAGCCGGTGTCAAACCATATACCTAAAGACACGGAAGAAACGCCAGGGATCTTCTTGTATATCAGGCGGGAACCGTTTTTATATTCGCGTATCCTGTACATTCTAACCTTTCAGCTCTTCTATGAGATCGCCGAGGATACTGACTAAACCGGGTTTCTTTAGATTCTCGGATATCTTCCTGATAATAGCGCTGCCTACGATAACGCCGTCACAGAAAACCGACACATCCTTTACCTGCTTATGAGTGGAGACGCCGAACCCTGCGCAAACAGGGGTCTTGCCTGCGGCCCTTTTTGCGGCTCGCAACCCGGCCCCCAACTCTTTAGGTAACTCTTTTCGCGTTCCGGTGACTCCTGTCAAAGATACGAAATAAATAAACCCTCCGGCGCGCCGTGCGATAAACTTGGCGCGCTCTGGCGTAGTTGTAGGCGCAATGAACAAAACTACTTTGAGGCCCTTTTGGCGCGCTTCTTTCGAAAAATCAGCCTCTTCTTCCGGAGGGAGGTCAGGAATAATTACCCCGTCTAAGCCGGCTGCTAAAGCATCGCGAATGAAGCGGGAAGGCCCATAGCTCAAGATAAGGTTAAAATATGTCATCGCCGCCAAAGGAACCTGGGACCTCTTGCGCAGCCGCGAAACCAACTCCAGGGCTTTTTTTAATGTAGCGCCCTTTTTTATGGCCTCATAAGAAGACTTCTGTATTACAGGGCCGTCGGCGATAGGGTCGGAAAAAGGAATGCCTAATTCAATTATATCAGCGCCTCTTTTTTCAAATTCCAAGATAAGATTCTCGGTCGTCGCAAGATCAGGATAGCCGGCAGTCAAAAAAGGCATGAATGCCTTCTTATTGCGGGCCTTTAATTCCCTGAATTTTCTATCTATTCTGTTCATAACCGTGCATGAAGTTCTTTTATGGCGCTGACGTCTTTATCCCCTCGGCCCGACAAACAAACAATGACAACGGAATCCTTTTTTAATCGGGGCGCTAATTTCTTCAAATAAGCTATGGCATGCGCTGATTCAAGGGCCGGGATAATACCTTCGGTCCTGGACAGGAGATTAAAGCCATCAAGCGCTTCTTTATCTGTAACGGCAAAATAATCAGCGCGGCCTATCTCCTGATAGTACGCATGCTCGGGGCCGACACCCGGATAATCCAGGCCTGCGGCAATTGAATGCGCTATTTTTACCTGGCCGAACTCATCCTGTAAGAGCTTACTCTTTGAACCGTGCAGAACGCCTGTCCTGCCTTTGACGAGCGTAGCCGAATGATGGCCCGTGTTTAATCCTTCGCCCGCTGCCTCAACACCTATGAATCTTACTCCTTTATCGGCGAAGAACGGATAAAAAAGCCCTATGGCATTACTGCCGCCTCCGACACATGCGACCAGATAATCCGGCAAGCTCTTCTCAATGGATAAAACCTGTTTTTTCGCTTCTTTGCCGATACAAGACTGGAAATCCCTGACCATAGCTGGATACGGATGAGGGCCGCCGACAGAACCCAAAATATAGTTGGTCGTCTTAACATTTGTAACCCAGTCGCGTATAGCCTCGGACATCGCATCTTTTAAAGTCTCTGAACCGCTTGTCACGGGCACGACTGTCGCGCCCAACAACTTCATACGGTAAACGTTGAGCTCCTTCCTTTCGATGTCTTTTGAGCCCATGTACACAAAACAATCAAGGCCTAACAGGGCGCAGACAGTAGCTGTTGCCACTCCGTGCTGGCCTGCGCCTGTCTCTGCGACTATCCTTTTCTTATTCATGCGCACTGCCAAAAGCGCCTGGCCCAAAGTATTATTTATCTTGTGCGCGCCCGTATGAAGCAAATCTTCTCTTTTTAAATAAATTTTTCCGCGGCCCAAAATTCTGCTTAAACTCTTTGCGAAATAAAGCGGAGTAGGCCTGCCGGCGTAACTTTTTAGGTAATGATCAATCTCCTTTAAGAATACCTTGTCTCTTGAAGCGCGGCGATACACCTCCTCCAATTCCTTGAGAGCGCCCATCAGCGTCTCCGGCATGTATTTACCGCCGTAAATCCCAAAATGTCCGTGTTTATCAGGTATCATAATATTTTTTTATATGCCGCTGCCCGGCGAACTCTCTGAAAGAGGCTGGCCGGCATATTTAAATTTATACTGGGCTTTAGCAAATTTCCCAAAAAGCTCCACGTCCAGCTTTAATAAAGGAGCGGGCTCAATGATCCTGGAAAAACCCTCCCAGATGCCAAACCAGCCTAAAGGCAGAAGAATTATCCCTATTAACTCTAACGTCAGCGTATCGAATATCTTAAAATAGGTGCCTAAGGTCAAAAAACCAAGAAAAACAATCCCGCAAATCACAAAAATAGTGCCCTTGGCTATTGCGTCATTGATCTCTTTTTGAACCGATAGATGCCTGAATTTAAAATACTGCTTGAGGCGCTTGATGACAAGGCGTTCCGACGTATCGTCTTTCAAAAACAGAGGCGCATAAATCGTGACTATAAAATTGCCCCTCTGGGTCTCGCGATACCTCTTCTTTAGCTCGGCAAGAAAGTCCTCGGATAAAATACGGCTCTCAAGCGGGCTGGGATCGAAATCCGAAAAGATATCATCCCAGGAATCGATGGCGATACTGATCTCCTGGATATCGCGTATATGATCTTCGACATTGGCGATATTGTCAGCCATAACAAGCTAAGAATAAACAACTGGTCACCAGGACACTGCAACTACAAATAGATAAGCAGTCACCAAGTCACCAGTAAAATCTTCCGACTGGTGACAGGTGACTGGTGTCATGGTGTCAAACTAAAAGTGCCCAGAGAGGGAATTGAACCCCCGACGCATGAAACCATCCCCAAACCCCTATTCCATAGGGGCTTTCGCCCCTCTGGCGCTGCATCGCGACTCTTATTCATCGTCGCGATTCCGCTGTCACCCCTTGGGGATGCTTTCGTCGCTTCGCGACAACGCAGGCATACCTTTTATTGAATTAAAAGTGCCCAGAGAGGGAATTGAACCCCCGACGCATGAAACCATTCGTCGCTTCGCGACAACGCAGGCATACCTTTTATTGAATTAAAAGTGCCCAGAGAGGGAATTGAACCCCCGACGCATGGATTTTCAGTCCATCGCTCTACCGACTGAGCTATCTGGGCGCGAATCTATAATGAAATCGGAAGTCTTTTATATCAGATTTTGCGCAGGCTGTAAAGAAAGATTTTCTCACATCTCGATAAGGATTGCCTTGAGTTGATTAACTGCGAACCGCCAGCGGCAGGCCAAGCTTTTGCCGAAGAAAATTCATATCCATCTTGGGAAGATAATCCGGCCGAGACTTATTCATTCCTTCCATATGATTAATCAAAGCCTCAAGCTCAAGCCGGCCTTCTTTTATCTTCACGGCTTGTAACGGCGTTTTATTATTAAGTGCCGGAATTTTAGAAGAAATCCAGTCTTTTAAATAATAGTCTTGTTGTCTTTGGAGCAGAACCTTCCTGACCTCAGGATCAGAATGAATCCTGCGTTGCTCTTCCTCAAACTTGCGACGATCTTCTTGCGACGGTTGCGGCATGGCCGCAAAATCTTTGCTATCGATACGGTCAAAAGTAACCATCTTTCCAAGGCCGACAGAAATCTTGCTCTTAAGGCGTAACGCCCGCTCAAGCGAATTAACCTCTCCGACCAATTCGTTACCACGAATAAAAATCTGGCCCAAAATCGTATTATCACACGATTTTATCCTGCGGTTGCCCTTCTTGAGCCATGTCCAGCAACTTCCCTGCGCGTCATACTCAAGGCCGCGCATCCTTGATAATTTATCGCGAAGTCCGGCTTCTGTGACTATTTTAAACGTCACCAAAGAAAAACGCATCTTCTCCCCATCCGTCGTACTCAAGTGATGCGCCCTGGGCCTGCTTACAGGTTCAACATCTTCTATGCCAGCCGCACCCGAAGAACTTCTACGAAGATATTCTGACCAAAAACCAATGCCGGCCTTAAACGCGTCACGTGGAATAACAAATTTAAGCGACCGCGTACTCGCGTACTCTTTAAAATTATTGATTAGCATATCCACAATCTTTATGAAATCGCTCTTCGCCTCAGGATTAAAAACAAATGGCTGGCCGAAATAATACGCGTTTTTTTGGGGTCCGACAAATCGCGCGTGCCATACATCTTGTAACCTTACGTCCTCTTCGAGCGTATCGCCTACGCGATGCACTATCCAACGGAGGCCAGTCACCAGCTCCTCAAAAACAATGTCCTCTTTGTGTATCTCTTTGACCTGATAACAGGTCGCGTAACTGTCCGAAAGCTCTCGCGCCACTAACTTAACTTCCTCCGACATAGAATGAAAACCATCCTCCTCCATCATCCGTTCGATAACTGTGCGCTGGTCAACGCCAAAGCGATTATCAAAAACAAACCAGTTTAAATAAAAACTATCCGTCAGGCCATGCTCTGTTCCGGGTTTAAATCTCTCTTCAAAGTCACGGCATAGCCTCCTTAACTCACTGCCAAATTTCGGGCTTGCTTTCAGTGTCTCGGCGTAAAGCATCGCGGCGCGAAAAATACCAAAATAGAAGTCTATCTTCGTTCCTGTCTTAAAATCATCCGGAATAGGCGCAAAAAGCTCCTCCTCCGCAGGCGTAACCTCGAAACCGCAACACTTCTTGAATTTCTTTCCGCTACCACAAGGACACGGAGAATTACGTCCAGGTTTATCGCTCATTTGACTTCCCCTTTAAGTTCATTCTGTGACACTTTTATGAATTTATCCAAGTTATCTTTAACAGCTCACCGATTCGCGAACCAATCCCTATATTCTTCGACGGGCCGGAAATTTCTATCTTCTCCCGATATTACCCTTAACTCGCATAATAGAGCCGAACCAACGCGGTGGCCCTCTCTAACTTTGACAATAACCCCATATAGATCATCTTCACAAATCAAATTCAACACTTTCATTGTATGCCCCAGACGAAAAGGTCCGTGCTTAGCAATGTCAGCAGAGCAGGCGTCGTCCTCTGTCCTTTTTGCCATAAACGGAAACACCAAATTCTCACCCAACCACTTCATCCAATTACGCGTTTCCCATTCCAGATATATTTTATCAGAAAAATCGCTTCCCATCACAAACTCCGGATTCAAAACCTCATCTACATCTTAATCTCTCTAAAATTCCAATACTGATTTCATTCTTTTTTACGCCTTTTTTCTTTATCATGTATAAGTTTTTTGACAGTTTTATCAAAATCACTCACATATTTTTTATCCTGCATAACACGAAATATTTCGTACTCTTTTTCAGCAAGGGCAATAGCAACCTCATGGGAAACCTTTCCTTTGTCATGGAGAATATCCTGTTCGTTAAATCTTAGAAAGACATCAAGTTTCTCGCTCCAATCGCGCATATACATAGGCCTGCCTCTTGCTGCCTGAAATTCGGCATAATCGAGGTACATAGTAACAATGTGATTCAGCGATTTCAACTCGTCCTTTTTCAGGTAGTTTTTTGCGATCTTGATATCGTGCGGCAGAATTTTTCCTGCCGGCGCGTTACGCCAGGTAGTCAAACCCATATACGGCTTATTTTTATCAACGCGCGAAACAATAATCTCTGCCGCAGTATGTCCTGTAATAGCAAAATGCAATTTGTTTTGAACCGTCGCAAAAAACTTCTCGGCCTCAACGGTATTAGGAGAATAATCAACGCTTGTCGCGTAAATATCGGCAATCTTCTGATAAGCCATCCTTTCGCTGGCGCGAATCTCCCGAATCTCTTCAAGAAGCTCGTCAAAATAACGGCTTTCAAAACGCGTTCCATATTTAAACCTGTCGCTATCAATTGCAAAACCTTTGAGGATATAATTTTTTAAAGTAGTGGTTGCCCATATCCTGAATTGCGTGCCGCGTCTGGAATTCACACGGTAACCAATGGCAATAATAGCTTCCAGGCTATAAAATATAACCGCACGCTTAACCCGACGATTGCCTTCCGTCTGAACTACCGAGGATTCCTCGGTAGTTGCGTCTTCCGATAATTCTCCCGACTTATAAATGTTGCTTAAATGAAGCGACACATTGTCTGTGGTGCATTCAAAAAGTTCAGCTATAAGCTTCTGCGTAAGCCAGACATTTTCGTGCTCAAACCTAACTTCAATACGCGCCTTACCGTCTTCAGTCTCGTAAATGGTTATTTTGGATGTTTCATGAGTTTTACTCATTTATCAACTCCTAAATATTATGAGACCGGTCAACAGACAACTTCCCGCGAATAGATTCCCCCGCCTTTACAGGCGGGGTTCTTTCAAAAGCCAAGCTGCGCTTGTCCTGTGTCTTCCTTACCTTGTATCTCAACGTACTTCTTGATGACCCCCTCATTGACGCCTACAGTCGAGACGAAAAATCCTGTGG
>JACRLT010000049.1 GCA_016235185.1 Candidatus Omnitrophota bacterium | reverse complement strand
TCCTGGGCAAAACATAAGCCGCTTCCAAGAAACAAAACCAGCATTGCCAAGCTGATCTTAAACATGACATTCATTCCTTCCTTATCTAATTTCGAGGCCTGACCCCATTTTTACCATTTTACTGACGTTCTCACAATAAAGCTCGTTATTTTTATATTTGAATTCGTGCATCTACATCCTCTAATTTAAACAGACAGCGCGAACTTTACGGGCAGCGTCACTACAATCTGCATATACCCTTAAATACCAATTTCCTGCAGACGGATATACTTGGACAGATAGTACGCCTATGCCGTTATGGTTATCTTCGCATGTAATTCCATTAAACATGCAAACATCGTGTGCGCCAAGATTATAGATAGTAGGAGTTTGATCAGGATAGTTGTATACATAAGGTGTTACTGTGGCCAATGCGCTCGCCCACCTTCCAGCGCCTGCATTCGCCCCTCTTAACCACACGTCATTGGCATCCAGATTGCCTGCTGTTGCTCCGTTTGGGGCGGCAGCGGCCGTCGGCGTTGCTATCCCTATGCCAACATTATTTTTCACAATAAGATCATTGTCAGAAGCCGGCGCATCACCGCTGTTCAATTGGCCATCCCCGTTAGTATCGCCTACGGCCATCTTCCTGGCTAAAAGTGAGTTATAGACGCCGTATGGCGAAGGATAATATGTCGTGATTGTGACCTGTTCCTGGGCAAAACATAAGCCGCTTCCAAGAAACAAAACCAGCATTGCCAAGCTGATCTTAAACATGACATTCATTCCTTCCTTATCTAATTTCGAGGCCTGACCCCATTTTTACCATTTTTATAAACAAACCCAGGGAACCGCTATGATATTGTCAGCCAGTTTTTCTTTTCGTTCGCCTGTAGTTATGACGTATCCCATCTTGGCTATTTTGGAATATTCTCGAAGAAAATTCTTAAGCCCTTTTAATTCGCCCATTCCGACCTTGGCTGCGCTTTTGATTTCTATGGGAATTGCTTCGCCACCAAAATCAATGACGCAATCCACCTCTGCCCCGCCGGAAGTCCTCCAGTAGTTAACCCGATAATTCTTGTTTAACGCTCTTGCGCGCCGGATAATTTCAAGCATCACGAAATGCTCAAACAACTCCCCTTTTTGAACATTGGCGGCGCCTTCCGACAACGGCCAGCGGGCCAGTGCGTTTCTGACGCCTAAATCAAAAAAATAATATCTTGGCGACGATAGAATTCTTTTTCTGGAATTTCGCAAAAACGGCTCCACCATTTCAATAACCAAAGTATCCGACAAAACCTGATAATAATCTTTGATTGTCTGAATGCTGGTGCCGGACTCATTTGAAAGTTTCGTGTAATTCGGGTTTGTTCCCGATTCCCGGGCAGCCAGTTCCAGAAAACGGGAAAACGCGCCTATTTTCCTGCTTAAGGACTCGGCTCTTATTTCTTCATCCAAATAAATCAAGGCGTATGATTTTAAAAATTCCTCCCTCTCACTTTTAGGCAGGGTGATTATCCCAGGAAGCGATCCGAAAACCAAAAGGTCCTCCAGCGAAAAATCTCCGCTTTCATTTATGTTATTCATCGCCAGGCCCGGAATACTGTTTTCTTTTATCACTCCCAGTTCTCCCCACAAAAGCGGGTCCATAAAATATCGCTTAATCCTTCCCGGCAAAAGATTGGCGCCGCCACGCCGCAATTTTCTGGCGCTGGAGCCGGTAATAATAAACTGGGCGCTTTTTTCGTCGAGCAAATACTGAATAGCGTCAAAGATTTCTGGAACTTTCTGCGCCTCATCAATAAAAACAAGCGGTTTTTCCTTCATCGCCTCTACTTCGCGGATAATTCTTCCCGGCTCTTTTTCAAAATCAGCCCTTGTTTGCGGATTTTGCAAAAAATAATTATGAGTATTTTTAACATCCGCTAAAATATGCCGCGTAAGCGTTGTTTTTCCGACCTGCCTTGGGCCCAGAATCAAGCCGGAATAACCGCTTTCTAGTAATCTTGATAAATCTTTTTCCAGATATCTGTTTAACTGTTTCTTTTCTGTATTCATTATGGTTTAATTTTACATTGCATATTTCAATTATATATTATAGCGACCACTTTGTCAAGCTGTGACTCCAACCCGGTCCTGTTGTTTCTTTTAAAATAGGGACAACACATCCTATTTTTCATCCACGCCGGATAGATTTTTTTAACGAGACGGAAAAACCGGGGTCAAGGCTTTTCAGGACTTCAGCCCTGCTGAAGTGCGCTGAAAATTGTTTCAACTCAAGCTCGCTCATATCCCTTATCAATATATTCTTTGTTAAGGCATACCGGATCAGCCTGCCTATTGCCTCATGCGCCACCCCGAAAGGCACGCCTTTTGAAACAAGCAGATCCGCCAGGTCCGTGGCATATAAAGACTCATCCTTAAGCTGTTTTTCAATATTCTCTTTTTTTACCTTGATAGACTTAAAGAGTTCAGCCAGGATCACGACTTCATAACGCACAATATCCAACGATGAAAAAAGCGGGGTTTTATCCCACTGCAGATCCCGGTTATATGATAATGGTAGGCCTTTAAGCATAGTCAAAACAGACATAAGATTTCCATAGAGGATACCGGTCGCACCCCGCATCAACTCTAAAGCATCGGGATTCTTCTTTTGCGGCATAAGCGAGCTTCCTGTACAAAACTCATCGCCTAATTCAATAAAGTCAAACTCCTTCGTGGACCAGAGGATCAGGTCTTCGCACAACCTCGAAACATGCATTCCGATAATAGAAAGGATACTTAAAAGTTCAGCCACAAAATCCCTGTCGCTGACTACTACCAAGCTATTCTTAGGCGGTAAAACCTCATACAACGGCTCATCCAATCCAAGTTCTTTTAAGGCCGTTTTTATCGCTTTTTTATAGACAGAGGCGGGTATTGGCGTACCTGCCAATGCACCCGAGCCTAATGTCAACTCTAACCGCCCAACAAAACATTCCAGCCGAGCTGCGTCTTCGCCGAACATCGCCTCATACGCGCTGCAATAGTCCTTGAAATAAATCGGCTGCGCATGTTGCATATGCGTATAACCCGGTATAACCAGGCCCATGTGCTGTTTGCCCAGGGCTTTAAGACTTTTATTGAGCGCGCCGAGCATCCGGTGCAACACAACAGATTCCTCAAGGCAATAAAACCGAGTATCAAAGACTACCTGGTCATTGCGCGACCTGCATGTCTGCAGTTTTAAGACGGTTTTGCCGCATTTTTTTTCCAGCAAATTCTGAATGCAGGTATGGATGTCCTCGCATGAAGGATCTATCTTTAAAATCCCGTTATGCGCATCGGCAAGCAGTGATTGAATAGCTTTTTTTAAAGATAGGGATTCAGATCTTGTAAGGAGGCCGGAGCCGCATAAAACACAGACATGCAAAAACGAGCCGATAAGGTCGCACTCCGCCAGCCGCGCATCCGTTCCGATGGATGAGCCGAACCGCTCAAAAAGCGGATGTGCCCCTTTTTTAAACCTACCGCCCCATAGTTTTTTAGCCATTCCCCCCCCTACTCCACTCGCGTAATCGTTAACTTTGTGTTTCTCGTTCTTGCAACCACTTCTGTCAAAACCTTATTGCTCACATAGAATTAATTTCCAAGGCTGATGATTTTTTGTAGGCTCATAGTCGCGTTAGTTATTCGACCCTGCACGCGAGTGGTCTTGCTAGAACTTCTTCTTACTGCCAGTTGTATCCGATATGTCCCCGGCCGTAAAATAAAAATAGATTCATTTACAAAATCCTCAAAAGACTCTTGCATCGCAAGAGTACAGTCAATGGGTACATCGGGATCAATAGGATTCGGATCTTCAATAGTATCACCGGCAAGTTTATACCAAGGCGCTGACCAATCAACGCCATTCCACTTCTTATATCTAACCGTTACATAAATATTTCTTTCTTCCCAGGCACAAATAGTCCCCTGCATATTCGTCGTAAGTAGATACATATTAGTTCCCGCGCTGCCCGGAATAGTATAGTCTTGCCTCAAGACATTAGCCGGAATGCCACCATTGTATGGGACAACGTAAGGAAAAGCTTGATTGGCCGTGCTTGTAGGAACTATTAATACATACTCCAACACCAACACCTTCAACCAATCCGTCCCATTGCTTACATACAGGCGATCATCGGTATCATTATAATACGTTGTCCCCGCGGCATTATTAGCCGGAGCTGTTGCTTGAGGCGCATATTGAACTGTATCGGCTTTTAATTGCTTATAAACCCCATATGGCGAGGGATAATATGTTGTTAAAGTTACTTGCTCATCCGCAAAGGACTGCGTTGTTACAAAAAAACTCGCAAGAAATAAAAAACATTGTAAGCCCGTCCTTAGTTTTTTATACACAGCACCTCCTGGTATTGATTTAGAGCTTAGAGTAAAAATCTCTATGCCCTATGCTCTTTGCCCTATGCAAAATTATTTCTGAAAAGGAAGCCCCCAGAGCCTAATAAACCCTTCGGCCAATTTCTGATCAAATTTATCTTTTTCGGTATAAGTCGCCAACTCCGCCCTGTAAAGGGACTCGGGAGACTTTCTCGCCGCTACAACACAATTACCTTTATAGAGTTTCAGGCGCACTGTTCCTGTGACATTCTTCTGCGTCTCTTTAATAAATGCGTCCAAAGCTTTTTTGAGCGGAGTATACCAGAGGCCGTAATACACAAGCTCGGCGTATTTATGTTCCAAGGACTGTTTGAAATGCAACAGCTCCCTATCAAGGACCAACGATTCCAGGTCTTTATGCGCGATATAAAGGCATGTTGCCGCCGGAAACTCATATATCTCCCTCGACTTTATGCCCACAAGCCTGTTTTCCACCATATCGACCCGGCCTATTGAATTTTTGCCGGCGACCTCATTGAGCGTTGCGATCAATTCGATAAGCTCCATCTTTTTGCCGTTGATCTTTATAGGAACACCCTTGTGGAATCCGACTTCGATATACGTAGGCTTATTCGGCGCATCCTCCGGAGCCGCTGTCAATTGATAAGCATCGCCTGAAGGCTCTACAGCCGGATCTTCTAAAACGCCGCACTCAATGCTGATGCCCCAAAGATTCTTATCAATGCTGTACACTTTCTTCTTGGTCACATTCAAAGGGATGTTGTGCCTTTTAGCATAATCGATCTCTTCTTCCCTTGATTTAAACTCCCACTCCCTGACAGGCGCCACTATCTCGAGTTTCGGATCCAGTATATGTGCCGTAACTTCAAAACGCACCTGGTCATTGCCTTTGCCTGTGCAGCCATGGCCGATCGCGTGAGCCTTTTCCCTGTGAGCGACTTCAACAAGATGTTTTGCTATTAAAGGCCTGGTTAAAGCTGTTGCCAACAAGTACTTTCCTTCATAAGAAGCATTGGCCTGCAATGTGGGCAGGATAAAATCGTCGATAAACTCTTTTTTTAGATCGCCCACATACACCCGGCTTGCCCCGGTCTTCAATGCCCGCTTCTCTACTTGCGCATAATCCTCCCCTTGCCCAACATCGCCTATATAGGCGATAACATCATAACCTCTATCCTTGAGCCACTTGATCGCGCATGATGTATCCAATCCTCCGGAATAAGCTAATACAACTTTCTTCATAAAATCTCCTATGTTAAAAGTCAAATATCTCTACTCTAACGACTGTGTTGTTATAGACTTGGCGCTAATTTAAATTTGTTAAAGTCCTCGAACACCCATTTATTCTTTAGAGTACGATAAATGATGGTTAAAAACTTTCTCGCAG